>DATKMG010000183.1:0-5826 GCA_035541995.1 Terriglobia bacterium | reverse complement strand
GAGGGAAATTCTTGCTGGGCATGGATGACACCCGGGAGGAGCGCACTGGCTTGAAGGCCAGCAAGATTGACACGAGAGAGAATTCCTGAAACCAGCAGGACAGCCATGGCAGATGAGAAGATCATGTAGATCAGATTATTTCCGGTGTTCACTGCCGCCAACGCCATAATCGCCAAGATACCCAGGTAAATCCACCCCACTCTTGTGAACCTAAAAGACAATCCCGTCCATTCCTGTCGAGCTTTGCGGAAGAGCCGGGGAACTATCGTCAAGGAGATCGCGGCTGCCAGAACCAGCGAAAGTCCTGCCAAGACAGCAGCGGTAGCGGCATTCCCCTCCTGAGCCGCGAGCGACGAACCCACCGCGCAGCCCAAGGCCACCAGAATTATGAGAATGGCGAAGGCGCCGCTACGAATGTCGCGCCAGTTGAACTGAGACAGCCGTGTGCGCGCATGTTCCGGGATCAGCATATCTAAAGGGGGACCTCTACCGCCTGAAGGATATCGGCCAGTATTGCTTCCGCTTCCTCATTTTGCCTCAGGGTGGAAGCGAACCGACTATTCACCACGACTCGATGAGCCAACACAGAGGGGACTAGCACCTTGATATCGTCAGGGAGGCAGTATTCCCGACCCAGAACATAAGCCCGAGCTTGAGCTGCCCGGAGCAAAGAAAGCGACCCTCTGGGGCTGGCTCCCAGGCTCAAATACTCTGAATGGCGGGTCCTCTCGACGATTCTGAGAGCGTATTCCACGAGGGCCTCATCAACCCGGACTGTCTTCACGGCCTCCTGGATTTGTAGAACATCCTTGGCCGTGAGGTGAGGCTGCAGATGCTCAATGGGATGGGAATGGAGCTGGCTTTGAAAGATCTCCTTTTCCGCTTCGAGTGAGGGATACCCAATCCTGATTCGCATCAGAAAGCGGTCGAGCTGGGATTCGGGTAGTGGATAGGTTCCGTGGTGTTCAATCGGGTTCTGTGTGGCTAATACCAAGAAGGGCTTTGGAAGGGGGTATGTTTGATTGTCCACCGTCACTTGGCCTTCACTCATGGCCTCTAGCAGGGCACTCTGGGTCTTGGGTGTCGTTCGGTTGATCTCATCTGCCAGGACCACGTTAGCGAAAATTGGCCCTGCCTTAAATTCGAATACTTGCAGGCGCTGGTTGTACACCGAGATTCCTATTATGTCCGAAGGGAGCAGATCGCTGGTGAATTGGATCCGTCGAAATTGACAAGCGATGGCCAGCGCTAAGGAGTGGGCAATCGTAGTTTTCCCTACCCCGGGTGCATCTTCAACCAGCAGATGACCGCCGGCAAACAGAGCTACCAAGCATTGTCGTATAGCCTCGCCTTTGCCCTTAATGACTGTCTCGATGGCAGTCGACAATGATTCGATCTTTTTTTGAGTCTCAGGTGGATACAAGCTGGGGTATTCCAGGATGAGTTTTCGGTCCTTCTTTCGCGGAAATTCTACCGAGAGTGGAATTCCTGTGGCAAGCACAATCCATTTTCGGCTTGTCAAAACCGCAGCGGGCGTGTTAATAAGGTCGAAAAGTGGTAGAAAAGACTGTTGCGGGCGCTTAACTCAGCGGTAGAGTGCCATCTTCACACGGTGGAAGTCACAGGTTCAAGTCCTGTAGCGCCCACCACTCCCTTGCGACTCTAGAGAGGCTTGTGAGTCTTTTGACTCTGGTATTTATGAATTAGGTTATGAAGATAGCGAGCTGAAGATTGGAGGTATCTATTGGTCAGGACGGCCTGCAGCTGCTCATCGGCCCGGTCGTAATCCTGAATGAAAAAGTAATTGTATCCCAACAGGAATCGGGCGTTATGATCAGCGGGGTTCTTGGATACGTAAGCCTCTAAGGTCTGTAATTGGGAATCGAAATCGGATGGATCCCCGTAGAAATCCCTGCGATTGATATGACTTTCAGCGTACTTAGGATAAATCTCCAAACCCTTCACAATGGCTTGGGTCGCCTCCCCGAACTTTCCCAAAGCGAAAAGTGAATCACCGTAAGCGATGTGGACGACAGGGGCATCTTGCTTCTTATCTATGGCCGTCTTGAATAGTCTGGCTGCCATTTGATAATCTGCCTTCTTGAAGAACGCAGATCCCTGCTTGACCAGGTCATCCACCGAAAGCTTTTCCGCCTCATCTTCATTGATTTTCTCCGGGTCAGGAGACTCTTTTGCGGCCTGCCGGATTTGTTGCAGGAAATAGTCAGCCATGAAATTCCCCGGCTGTATCTGGCTCACATGCGAGAAAGACCTCAGGGCGGAATCGAAATTTTGCCCGAAGAATTGAATATAGCCGTGAAGCAACCAGGGGGTGGGATCGTTGCTGTGCTTCATGAGGGTTTCGAGGTCACTCACCACCGGCCCGGTGAATAGCGGATCCTGGAAGAAAATCAACGAGGTATGATTGCTGGCCCAATCCGGATAAGTTCTTATCCCTCGTTCCAGAGCCTCCAGAGCCTCGGAGTATCGGTGGAGGTACATCAAGCTATGACCAAGACCGAAAGGGGCCAGAATCAATTCCTGTTCGATCTCGATTTGCCGGTTATCTTCGCTGGGCTTCAGCGCCGACAGCTGTTTGACCAATCGCTGGTCAAGTTCAAAGTAGTCCCTTCGCGCGGCCAGGAAGTTCCGCATCAGGAAGGATCGTTCGGCCCTTCCGAGCAATTCTTCATTGGAGAGAGCCGCTGGGGACTCAGGTTGCTCAGCAAAAGACCAAGATGCTCCAATTCCTACTACCCAACAGAAAAGGAGAACGAGACACAGGGCTTCTCTTTCAAACTTTACCCGCATAACTAGACACTCTTACTTGTGGTCAGTCACATCAATTGGAATGCGCAGATTTTCCACCGAGCGGCTACAGTACTTGTCTTTCTCGGAGCAGTAAAAGTAAGTGAACCTGCCTTCCAGCAAGTACTGACCTCGGCGCGCATTTCGGGAGGAGACTAGTTGGAGGGACAGCGGCCGAAAGGCGTCAAAGTACTCCGGATCCTTCCCTGTCCCTTCTTCGAACAAACTCATGTCTCCACGAACCTCCAGATCGGTTGAAGAATTCAGCTGGAGTTTCGGCGAAGGTCGCTTAGGAATCTTGAATCCACTGGATATTTTGAAACGGATTAGCAGATCCCCGCTTTCTCCCGCAATTACACCTCTGGACACAAATTGGAGCTGGATAGCCGGAGAGGCCTTTGCCTGACTCAAAAAGGTCGCTAATAAGATGAACAGGGGTAGGCACCGACCACTTTTTCGAAATACCAACCGGTACCAGTTGGCCGCTGATCCATTGCCTCTCTTAGCCATCTTCAAAACTTCCGGGCCCGACTATGCCAAAACGAATTGATGTGTCCACCCGTATTATCCAGAATTCCAGATTTCTTTCCCAAAGTCAACCCGTAGCCGGGAGTCGGGGAGTCGGGTGCTCTAACCAAATCCATTAGTTTATGCCATCGCGCTCGCGGTTGGGGCAAAAGCATTGACAATATTTTTGGGTCTTGGCTAATATTTCGATTTTGCGAATCGCTTCAAGCTGTTGAGTCGCTTAAAGGGCATGTGACAAACCGAATTCTAACCCCTGCCAACCAATTGACCATTCTGAGGATGGTCTTTATCCCGATCTTCGTTATCCTTCTTGTCTATGATCAACTTGGCTGGGCTTTTTTCATCTTTCTTCTGGCTGGAGTTACGGACGGCCTGGATGGATTAATGGCACGCTGGCTGCAACAGAAGACCTCGCTGGGTGCTTATCTCGATCCTATTGCCGACAAATTGCTGCTTACAACCTCTTTTGTAGTCCTCTCGATTCGAAGCATCGGGCTCCCCCATGTGGTACCTCTCTGGTTGACAATCCTGGTGATAAGTCGGGACGTCATCCTCGTTTCCAGTGCCCTGGTCATTATTATCACCACCGGCCACCGTACCTTCCGTCCTTCGATTTATGGTAAGATGACTACTTGCCTGCAAATCCTCACTATCGTCACGGTCCTCTATTTGAATTATCGCGAGACGGAATCCGGCGCTTTCTTATGGCTCTGTATCGTGACCGGCGCCGTCACCGTGATCTCGGGCCTGCACTATGTCTATCGGGGCAGAAAGTTTGTCGCGGATGCCTCTAGCTCTTAGTGAAGATTCCTCGCAGACTGGATCCAATTCCGAGTTTACCAGGGGCTACCTAAGACGTGCAGAAATCCGAAGGCATCCAGGTGCAGACTGTGGTTGCGGGTTCGATTGCCCAGGAAGTGGGGATCAGAGCCGGAGACCGCGTCCTGGCTGTCGGTGGCAAGACCGTCGAAGATGTCCTCGATTATAACTTCCACATCGGTCAATTTGAAACCGAAGTCACCTTGCGGGTTCTCAAAACCTCCGGGGAAATCTGGGATATCGAAATCGAGAAAGCTCCCGATGAGAGCTTGGGGCTTGAACTGGAAGGGATTCAGACACGCGTTTGCACGAATAACTGCATCTTCTGCTTCGTCCACCAGCTTCCGCGGGGGAAGCATATCCGGCGCAGCCTTCGTGTCAAAGACGAAGACTTCCGTCTCTCCTTCTTATACGGGCATTACCTGACACTAACAAACCTGTCGGAGCGGGACTTCCAGAGAATTTTCGAGCAACGGTTGTCCCCCCTTTACGTCTCGGTACACTCCACGGATCCCGAGCTCAGGAAGTACTTGTTACAGAATAGAAAACCGGATGATCTCCTGGGAAACATGGGGCGGTTGATTGAAGGTGGCATCAAACTCCACACCCAGGTCGTATTGATACCCGGCATCAACGATGGTATTCACCTTGAGCGCACTTTGAATGACCTGATTCAATTCTATCCCAACGTAATGAGCGTCTCGATTGTCCCTTTGGGCCTAACCGACCACCGTAAGGGCCTCCCTTCGCTGAGGGCCGTCGACGCTGAGTATGCCCGCAATGCTATTGAACACGTTCGTCCGATCCAGGAGCGCAACCGGATGAGGTATAAGACTCCCTTCTGCTTCTTGGGGGACGAGTTTTACATCTTGGCCGGGCATCCCATACCACCCCGTTCCCACTATGGCGATTTCCCACTTGTGGAAAACGGCGTCGGAATGGTGCGCAATTTCTTGGGGGAATTTACCGTGGCGCTTCGGAGGCCATGGAAGCCGAACCTTCGAAGGAGGCAAGCCACGGTTGTAACCGGGCGGGTGTTCCACCCGATCCTTCAAAAATGTGTTGATAGGATCAATCTTCGGTTTGGGTTGGATTTGAAGTGTTTCCCCGTGGAAAACCAATTCCTGGGAAAGGGAATTACGGTGGCAGGCTTGTTAAGCGGCGGGGATATCTACTCCACGGTCAAAGATAAGCTTCATGGGAATTCCTTAATTATCCCTTCCGAATGCATGATTGGTGAACAGGGCTTGTTCCTGGATGACTGGGTTCTGCATGATCTGGAACTCCGCCTTGGAGTGCCGGTCTTCGGAGGGGGCTACCACGTCGAGGAGTTCTTCAAATTGCTGTTCTTGAGCGAGAACTAGAGTCCATAGGGTGATAGCGGGCAGGTGCAACCCCTAGCTAGTTTCTGTCGCGAAACTGGGTGATTGCAGAAAACTCCCCTCCACTTCTTAGCCACATTTAGAGCCGCGGACCTGTAGCATCACAGGTCCGCGCTACCCTGTTGAATTGTGAGGAGTAGCGCAGACCCCTGCCCCTCAAGGAGTCTGCGGCTCTGGAACGAGGGGACAACTCCATTGTCGCAGAGAGAAGCCCAGAGTGTTCGCCGCTTTCAACATCCGTATTTATGCCCTTTTTCAGGCGTTTCGCGACAGAAACTAGCTAGTTTCC
>DATKMG010000182.1:0-11509 GCA_035541995.1 Terriglobia bacterium | reverse complement strand
CCGCTAGGCGTCAGGTGCAGGCATCCCTTCTCGACTCTCCAACATTCTGCAGGGAAGTCCTGGCGGCGGAATCCGCGCCACCCACGTGTAGTCTTCCCGTCAAAGAGGAGTCTCCATCCGCCCGCTTTTTCGGATTCAGTCAATACGTTCAGACTAGCGGATCCCGGTTTCAAGGAGTCACTGCTGTAAGCTAGCTGAGCCAAAGAGGGACAAGTGATGCCCGCAAGTACCGCCAGGAAAATGACGAAAATAGAAATCCAAATGCGCTCAGTATCACGACATCTGAGAGCCATAGTGAAACCCCCAAAGCAGGCAAAGTTTTTGTAGGACAATTTCCTCTGTGAAAGCCGAAGTATAGCTCACTTCGGTGGTTCTGGTGTTTGGATATTTTTCCGCGCTTGGTCGGCGGATAGTCTTCCCATGTACGGCATTCTCAAAACAAGGGAACAGCACTCTGCCCTTTGTTCGGGCCTCATGGAATCCCGGGAAGGAGGCTTATTACCGGGTCAGAATCGGGTTTAGGACCGCGGTGACAAGCGCGGGACACTGGTCCCGCGCGCGACACCGCTTTGGTTATTTTGGAGCGCGGTGGCAAAGGCAGGACGGCAGTCCAGCCCGCGACACCGCTTTGGCTCATGATCATGAACTTTAATACAATAAAAACGGAGCCTGAAAGAAGCTTGATTCCGCCCCCAGCAAAAGCGCCGTCGCCGCGTGGGACCACCGTCCCATGCTCTGCCGGCGCACTCCACAATAGGCACCAATGCCGTCTCAAAAACTTCCAAACTCCAGAGCTCACTTCGTGGGCGCAATCAAGAGTGACGGACAATGGGAAAGCATCGAAATCCTGGCCTGAAAGGCCAGAATAGGGCAGCCCAGGGCAGAGCGAGTGGTGCTAACGAGCGCCGCCCTGGGTCAACGAAAACGATAACGATTCGGCTGGGCCCTACGCCTCGCTCAGGTTCTGGCGGTTACTGCAGCTTCGCGTATTCCGCCTTGGCTTCCTTCAGGATGGGAATGTCAGGGTCGGCGTCTTTCCAGGGCGTGAGGAAATCCTGATAGGCCGTCCGGGCCTTGGCCGTGTCGCCCTGCATCGAATAAGCGCGGGCCAGTCCCAGCCGTGCCAGCGCGCCCCACGGAAAGTTCGCGACCAGTCCTCGGTGGCCGATGAATTTCTGAAATTCCGCTGCCGCTCGGTTGCCGTCGTCGAGCATGAGATAGGCTTCCCCACGCAAGTAAATCGGGCACAGGAATATCGCGAGGTTCATTGGTGCGCTAAGTTCGACCGTGCTCGCCACCTTCAAAAGTTCGATTGCCCGGTTCGGGTCTTTGCGTTCCAGGGCGACCCCCGCCCGGATCGCGGGCAGCCAATACCTCTGGACCAGCGTGTCCAGCGGGAAGGTCTTGTCGAGTTCGGCCACCAGCTTCTCCACCCCTGCCGCATCGCCTGCCCGCGCCAGGGCCAACGCCGCTATCGCCCGCACATCGCGGTTCGGGGCCAGCTTCAACGCCGCATTGGCTTCGGCACGCGCCTGCTCCCGGTTTCCTGATTCGGCCTCGCGCAGCGCTGCCGCTGCCTGATATCCTGCAGCACTCTCTTGGGCGTTGTTGCGCTGGGCTGATTCCATCGCCTGCCGGGTCAGCTCCTGCGCCTTCTTCAGCTTGCCATACCAACCTTCCGTGTCCGCTTGCGCGGCCAGCAACAGGTCTTCCGAGCCCGGCTTGCCCATGGCGGCTGAACCTAACTGCGCCATCTGCGCCGCATCGCCCTTCAGAAAAGCCAAACAGTAGCGGCCCTGGAGCAGGAGCTCAGTCTCCAGCCTGCGCTCCTCCGCCTGCTTGTATACCGCCTCCGCTTCATCCAGCCGGTTGAGAGCCATGTAGGCTGCGCCGAGGTTGCCATAGTTGCGCACATAATTTGGCTCCAGGCGCAGCGCCTCATGTATCCAACCCGATTTCTCTGGGCCGTTCGCCTCGCTGCGAACATCGAAGTCATAGGACCGACCCTGACACCATCTCTAACCCACAAGCTGAGAAAAGTTAAGGAACGATCCACTCAAAGTGGGAACGCCAAGGAATTCATGGCGTCGGAAATCAAGATTGCCTCAACTTCCGCTGAATTCCCCTATCGCAGACATGCCCACTGCGCATGTCTGCGCCAGCCATCGACCCAAAAAATATTGGGCCAGTTAAACGGGGAATTCTGGAGGGTTGAGCGGCCCTCGACTTGTAGCTGACTCCTTCCAACAATCAACCTTTCCATCTCGTTGACAGAAGGAAAAATGGCTATAATGGACTCCTTCTCTCGGGAATTCTGCAATCATGGCAAACGGCTGCTTGCGCAGCCGGGAGCATTGTGGGAAATGGAGGGCTTCATGATCCGATTCATATTCTCAATGGAGTCACTCATTTTCTCACTGACACTATTGGCCGGCGGCCAAAAGGAGGTTCATATGACGCTTCAATTGACATCAAAAAACTTCCATCACCAGGGGGAAATCCCCAAACTCTACACTTGCGATGGAAAAGATCTTTCACCCTCGTTGTCGTGGTCGGGGGTCCCGGCTGGCACAAAGAGTTTTGCTCTCATTGTCGACGACCCTGATGCTCCGGATCCAAAGGCCCCTAAAATGACCTGGGTTCACTGGGTGCTTTACAACCTCCCCGCTACCGTCAACTCCCTGGAAGAAGGGATCAGCCCCAAGAATTTGCCGTCGGGGTCACTGGAAGGAACCAATGATTGGAAGCGGACCGGCTATGGAGGCCCGTGTCCCCCCATCGGGCGGCATCGATACTTCTTCAAGCTCTATGCTCTCGACACAGTACTGGCAGATCTTCGTCAACCCACCAAGGCTGCATTGGAAAAAGCCATGAGCGGTCATATCCTCGAGAAGGTTGAACTCGTTGGAACCTACCAGCGGAATTGACTCGCTGCTCTCTCAGGCTAAAGTAGGATATCTAGCTAGACAATCCTGGGCTGGTCTTGAAAACCCCGTCAGCCCGCAACGAGGTCACCCATGAACGGACGAAAGCTTTTTCTGTTGTTCGCGTTTTTTTCAACTTCGCCTGTTCAAGCGGGCTCCGTGCCTTCATATTTGGTGGAGCTGAACAAACTTCCCTTCGTCTTTGGTCGAGAGTATTTTGTCGTGCGTAGCGGACGCACACAAATGATCGTGCAGGCCGACCGCGTGGACCTGGGTCCGGCTTTTTCTTATCTACTCTTCGATATTCAGAATCCACGACAAAGTATCAACAAAGAAGGCGCCTTCAACTTTGTTCCAGGCGAAGCGTTCATTTCCAGTGCCCTGGAGGTGGAATTGGGAGGATTCCCGTTTACTGCGCTCGGGCACCGGACCACGACACGATGGGTTTGGGCCGATGGCATCCCAACCGTTGAGGCCATCTGGTGGGCAGGGGGGATCCAGGTTACAGAACGAATTTCGGCGCTGGTGGGAATGGACGTATTCCTAAGGTCGATCTGGCTCGAAGGGACGCACCTGATTGGCGAGGAGTCCGTCCGTCTTCATCTCTATCTTCCCCATGGAGACTGTCACGCCAGGGATGGGGTTCTATTGCGAGATTTGGGGACAGCTCGTTTGGCTCTGGCACTTCTTGGCACCCTGCCCGCCAATATTCGCGAGACACAACAGCTTTTGGAAATCGGACCTCTCCGTGTAAATCCTCATTCCATTCTAAGACTGGACACCATACTGGTAACGCAAGTCCCCACGAGACCGGAAGAAGAGCTGCTGGACAAGGTGCAGTCATTGAGGGATTCCTCCGCTGCCCAAGCAAAGTCATCCACCAGGGAACATTGGGCTTTCTGTTCATCACTATCCACCTCCGACTCCACCGTCCAGGAAATCTTCGACAAGGCCCGCTACGGGCTACCCGGCATGATGGCGGACGACGGTACTATGGATGCAGGCATCTTTGAGTATGGGGCTCAGTGGGTGCGAGATACTTCTAACACAACGCTGGGGATGATCCATGCTGGAAACTTTGAAGTGGCAAGGCAGACATTGGAGCGGGTCTTGTCCCAAATGATTAATTCAGAGGGCAATGCCATGATTGCCGGCGGTTTCGACACGCCTGATCGAGAGCAGTTCGACCAGATGGGGGAGTTATTGCATGTCTTAAAGAGTTACAGGGATTGGACTGGCGATGACTCCCTCATACGGAACCACCGTGCCTTGTTACTGGCCTTGATAGAACGCCCGTTAAGACCTGCGTTTCGCGACCAAACCGGCATGGTTCACAACCGGCGGGAATTCTGGGAACGCACCTTACAGGACGGCTATGAGCTGGCTTATCAAACCTGGCTGATCCAGGGATTGCGGGATTCAGCCGACCTGGCTCCGCTGCTGGGGGCGGAGACCCAGGCCTCTAGATGGCACACCGAGGCAAACCGGATTGCCGCATCAATGCTTTCTCATCCCACTCGGGCCCTGGTCCAAGACGGACACTTAGTCAAACGACGGAATATCACAGGAGAGATTGCGGATCAATTAACGAACTTCAAAGGCTTTCAGTCGGACGTCCCCTTAAACACCGAGGCCCACCACCGCCTGTTCCCCGACGCATCGATGGCTTTGCCGATCGCACTTCGAGTCGTGGACCCCCGGTCGGAGCTGGCTCGCCGCACTCTGGATGAGATGGAGGCCCTCTGGAACACACGCTGGTCGGACGGGGGATACGACCGTTACCACACCAGTTCCCAGCCAGACCAGCCGGGTCCGTGGCCGTTTGCCACTTGTTTCATTCTTCGGGCGCAACATGAAGCCGGCCTCTACGATCGCAGCCGTCGGAGCCTGGAATGGCTGAACACGGTCCAGGGTGGAAGGACGGGAGCCTGGTTCGAAGAGATCCCGTCAATTCGGTCGTTAAGCAAATCCTGCGGTCTGGTCCAATGGACCTCCGCGGAAATTCTGCTTTTCGTGGTCCGGCACTGGTTGGGGGTCCATTTCGAAGGTGATAGACTCGTGATCCATCCAGCCCTCTATCCGGGCAGTAGAACCGTCATCGCTGACCTGCGCTTTCGCAAAGGACGGCTTCGACTGGAGGTCCACGGCAGTGGCCCTGTTCAATCGGCTCTGGTCAACGGCACAGTGATTCAGCCGAGTGCCGACGGCAGCGTATACATACCGATGGATTTCCAAGCAGGAACGGTCATCATTGAGACTGTCAGATCGGAAACGAGCAGCTTTTCTGCCTCAGAGCCTCACTGACTCTGTGGCAATATTCGTCTGAGAATCACGAGGCACCCTAACGGGAGGTGGAAAGTGGATCGTCGAGAAAACCTGATTCTGACTGCTGTAGGACCCGATCGGATCGGATTAGTCGAGAAGATCTCTGAGTTTATAGCGCAAAGGGGATGCAATATTGAGGATAGCAAAATGGCCGTTTTTTGCGGCGAGTTTGCACAAATTCTCCTGATCTCAGGACTGGCTTCCAGTATTCACAAAGTTGCCCAGGAGCACCATGAATTGTCAAGTCAAACGGGTCTTTCTATTTTTCTCAAGAGCCCTTCGAAAACAAGACCCAGCGGGCCTCAACTGCCCTATCGATTGACGGCCTCCTGTATGGATCATCCGGGGGTGGTACACCGGATCAGTAGCGTGCTGAGCAACCTCGCAATCAATATCGAATCGATGGAGACCAAAACCTACCTCGCTCCGTGGAGTGGAACTCCCATCTTTCGAATGGAGGCGATTGTCTCAATCCCGGCCGAGCTCAACGTGAGCGCTATCCGGACTCGATTTGATGAGATAGAGCGCGAAGAAAATATCGATATCGGTTTGAATCTGCTGAGCAACCAGACCAGTAGCACCTGATTCAATCAAACCGACAGGGAAAGACGGCCGAGAGACATGCCCCCGGGCGCTGCTGGTGATGTGTCACGGAATTGCGAAGGGGGGCAGAAAACTGGCGCCCGCAGAAGCAATATCAATTGGCCGACTTCTTGGGCTCCATGGCCCTGGCCAAGCGCTCATCCTGGACCAACTGCTTGAACGCTGGCTCCTTGGTAATTTTGTCGTATTCGTCGAATCCCATTTCCAAGGCTTTCAGCAAGTAGGCAATGGCTTTCTCTTGCTGCCCATTGACGGCGAAGATTTTGGCCAGATAGAAATTCTGCATGGCTTGATTCAATTCGGTTGTCTTGATTACTGTCCCATAGTTGGAGGTGCGGTCCAGGATGGTCGGATCCAGGCGAAACGCCTCTTGAAACGCTTGAAATCCTTTGTCGTATTTCTTAAGCCCAAAATAAGCGGCTCCCATATTGTGATAAGCCGTTGCTGACTGGGGGTTCAACTCGAGGGACTTTTCGTAGCACTTGACCGCCTTCTTGTACTTCTTCGTGCCATAGTAAATTGTGCCCAGATTGTTCCAGGCCTCAGAGTATTTCGGATTGAGTTTCTTGGCCAATTCATACTGCTTCTTGGCCATCTCCGTGTTTTGCAGCTGATGGTAAGCAATGCCCATCTTGTTTTGAAGAACTGCTTCCTTGGGATTAATTTCCAACGCCTTCCGATACTGCAGGATGGCATCCTCATAGAATTTTCGCGCCAGGAGAGAATCCCCTTTCTTGACCAGCTGGTCCATCTCTGCTTTCTTTTCCGGAGAAAGCGTGCCAGGAGTCTCTTTGGAAAAGACCATCGATGGGGAAAGGCACAAAATAATGACGGGAAGAAAGCTGAACTTTTTCATGGGGCACCCTCGATTCCAGAAGACTCGCCACCAAAGGTAGGACACTAATGAGGTGGAATGATTGGTTGACGAATAATCTTCCGATGGAATGGAAAGAACTGCAAACAACTTCAACCTAATTATATCTCACAATAGCCGGCGACGATCAATTTCCTGTTTTTGGATGGTGCAATTCAGAGTGCGACAGAGCTAAGTCATTTATTCCCGGTTCTGGCGCCGCGGGGGCGCGGCGTCTCCAAAGCCTTGGAGACGGGACGCCCTCGTCCCGCTTCCTGCAACATGCCGCGAATGCACTCCCTTTCCACTCGCACTTTGAGTTGCACCCGTTTTTGGAAGCGCCCAATTGCCCGGATGCCTGAGACTACAGGACCTTCATTTCTCTCTCTTTGAGCGTCTTGATCAGGTCTCGCAGGCGCGCTGCTTTTTCGAATTCGAACTTCTGTGCGGCATCGCGCATCTGTTTCTGTAACTTCAAGATTTGCTGCTCCAGTTGCTCAGGGCTATTGATCGATTCCACTTCCTCATCAACCGCGAAATCCACATAGTCCGCCTCCGTCATGGTAATGAGGCTCATGTCTATGGGTTTGATAATTGACTGGGGAGTAATACCATTTTCTTCGTTGAACCGAACCTGAATTTCTCGACGACGGTTGGTTTCGGATATGGCATTGGCCATGGATTCAGTCATAATATCTGCGTAAAGAATGGCTTTACCATTGATGTTCCGAGCGGCCCGGCCAATGGTTTGAATCAAGGAATCCCGGGAACGCAAGAAACCCTCTTTATCAGCGTCGAGAATGGCCACCAGCGAGACCTCAGGCAGGTCAAGACCTTCCCGCAGCAGATTGATTCCAATCAGGACATCGAAAATCCCGCGCCGCAGGTCGCGAATGATTTTGATCCGCTCCAGGGTTTCCACCTCAGAGTGCATGTAGCGGCATTTGACCCCTACTTCCCGGTAGAACTCAGCCAGATCTTCCGCCATGCGTTTGGTTAGGGTAGTCACCAAGACCCTTTCCTTTTGAGTTTCGCGAAGGCGGATTTCATGCAGGAGGTCGTCGATCTGCCCCCGGATTGGCCTCACTTCAACTTCAGGGTCAACTAAACCGGTGGGCCGGATGATCTGTTCCACTACTTCGCCACTGGTTTTGGTCAACTCATAGGGGCCTGGAGTGGCCGAAACACAGATCACTTGATTCAGGCGCTGCTCAAACTCCTCGAACTTCAGAGGCCGGTTATCCAGAGCAGACGGCAAGCGGAATCCGTATTTCACCAGGTTCTCTTTGCGGGAACGGTCTCCACCATACATGCCGCGTACCTGGGGAATGCTCTGGTGACTCTCGTCGATGAAGATTAGGTGGTCTTGCGGCAAGTAGTCTAGCAGGGTGGGGGGAGGCTCACCCGGCTGGCGACCTGAAAGGTGCCTGGAATAGTTCTCGATGCCGTGACAGAATCCGATTTCCTTCATCATCTCGATGTCGAACATAGTCCGTTGATGAACCCGTTGAGCTTCGATGTGCTTTCCCTGCGCTTCCAATTCTCCCCTCCATCCCTGCAGTTCCTGTTTGATGGACTCGATGGCATTGAGCAGCGTCTTGCGCGGCATCACATAATGGGACTTGGGGTAGATGGGAAGGCGTTCATAACTGAAACGGAGATCACCGTAAAGCGGATCGATTTGCAGGAGGTTTTCTATCTCGTCTCCAAAGAGTTCGATGCGATAGGCGTAATCCTCGTAGGCGGGGAAGACCTCGATGATATCCCCCCGAACCCTGAAGGTGCCGCGATGGAAGTCGTTGTCGTTGCGCTCATATTGAATCTCCACCAGCTTTTTAATGATTTCTTCTCGCTTGACGCGCTGCCCTTTGTCCAGGAAAAGCAGCATTCCGTAGTAGGCTTCAGGGGAGCCAATACCGTAAATGCAGCTGACGCTCGCTACGATCAAACAGTCACGCCGTTCAAACAGGCTGCGGGTTGCCGACATGCGCATCCTGTCGATCTCCTCGTTGATGGTGGCTTCTTTCTCGATGTAGGTGTCGGTCGACGCGATATAGGCCTCAGGCTGGTAATAGTCGTAGTAGCTGACAAAATACTCCACGGCGTTCTGAGGGAAAAAGGTCCGAAACTCCTGGCAAAGCTGGGCTGCCAAAGTCTTGTTATGGGCCAGAACCAGCGTCGGCCGGTTGACTGCCTCAATGACTTTGGCCATGGTGTAAGTCTTTCCAGAACCAGTCACTCCCAGAAGAACCTGGTGCGTCCGACCGTCAGCGAGCCCTCGGGTCAATTGCTCGATGGCTGAGACCTGGTCACCTTTGGGTTGGAATTGGGCGACTTGAAACCTTTGCTGGGACCGCAACATGGGGAGCAAGGAGATCAATCCTCGCGGGTCAGGGCCGCTTTCTGAGCATCGAAAACGTGACGAACGATGCGCATCCGAATCCTCTCCGGAATGGTAATAAACTGGATGCCGATCAGAAAGAATCGGTTCTTATGGACATCTTCGCGACTTTCATTCCGCACTACCCGTGCGGATAACTGCAAAGGCTCAGGATGGCCGGGCAGGTGGAGTTTGACCTGTAACATGGTGCCAACGGGAAGCACGAACTTGTGGTGGATGGCGAAGCCGCCCCCGCTGATATTGACCGTGTTGGTCTTGATGGAATGAACGTCTGGTGAGGACTCACCGGATCCGGGGGGGGCAATCACTACGGCCGTCAGTTCCACGGGGAGCAGGGAGGGTACCCTCACATATTCTCGGCGCTGTATCCTCTCGATCTCCCCACTCGATTGAACAGTCAGCATCGGGATGGGCCCGGGGATCGTCGCAGTCACCGATGCCTGAAAGCCATAAACAGCATCCTGTCGAGTGAAGGAGATAAACAGCCGCTCGCTCTTGTGAAAGGGGATTCTCACACCGGCCTCGGTGGGCCAGGAGATGTTGAGGCGGTCGCCCGACGCATCTTCCACGCGGCTGTAATAGGTCCGGGAATTGGGATCCTCCGCCACTTGAATCTGAACCAATTCGTTGACCTCGGCTCGAACCTGATTCATCGTTTCATCCTGAGTCAGTTTTCCTTCCTGGGCCAGGGAAGATTTTACCCTGAAACCTCGGCCCCGCGCTACCCAAGGGGCGCACGGGATTGAAAAGGGCGACCGCCCTAGGTCACGGTTCCCACCCCGGGCAGGCACAGGGGCCTGCCCCTACAAAACCACGACGAATGACGGCACCATGCTCGCAGAACCGACGCATCGTTGTTTAGCGCGCTTCTGCAATCCACCGGCGGAAATTCCCTTCCAGGAGATTAGATACATCCCGCTGGATGGAATCCTCCGTGACGGTCCAGCCCGTTCTCACCAGGTCATTGTACTTGTCAATCAACACTTTGGCGAGAATCTGGCGTGAATGCGCCCATTTATAGATCAATTGATCAAGCACTCGGGCATCAGAATGCTGTGGGACAAAGCTAGTGCCAAGAAGTTCCAGTCGCATCCGGGTGATGACTTCAACAAGGCCGGGATTGTTAAGAAACCACCAGCACCCGAAGGGCAGCAGATTTCGGAATTTCCGGGCAGCCACGCACAAGGCATGCTGATTTTCCAGTGACAGCATCGTCACCAGAAAACGGTTGTACGGAAAACACTCACACATCCGTTCGACCACCGTCACATCTGCAACACCCAGGCTGTCCCCTGCCAGTCGAAGCTCCGGATTAACGAGCTTGCGGACCCCGATCATCATAGCAAAAGGAATTCCGTGTTCCTGGCAAACCGGCATAACGCATTCCTGGATTAGCCGGGCGCGGGACGAGTCTTCAGGAAATTGGAAACTTGGAGGCAGCGACACAGCCATGTAGACGGGGTGCATGCACTTGACCCAATCCTCGAGAAAGCGGCGGACCTCCGACAAAGTTGAGGAATCGAGCGGTCGCCCGACAGAATACCCCCATGCGGATAGGCCAGCGGCTGCCTCTTCCCATTTCATGAGTAACGGATCCAGCCGCAATACCGCCTTGAATCGCGGATCCACCCGGGGGGCCCGTAGCCAGACTTCTCGTTCCGCAGGGTCAAAGGGGTCATTGGTCATGACCACCTGCTTGACTCGGGCCAAGTCCAACACCCGGTCAATGTAATCTCCGGGAGTTTGCTGCCGGAAAAAATCACGGTAGGAAGCCAAGTTGCGGGAAGCCACATCAAGCCCCAAGGAGTGAAGCACGGTCAGAATGCCCCGCGTGGCTTCTGAGAGAGGAGGATTATCAATAAATACGACCTGCCAGATAAGTTCCGCCTGACGAGTCTTTGGCAATGCCCAGAAATCGGCAGGTCTCATCGGCGAGTAGCGAAAGTACTCTGCGATCAAATAGTGGTAGGTCAGTAGTTCATCAATCCCCCACAGCCCAAGATTGCCGAATTCCCGGCTGAAGAGGTGAGTGTGCATATCGACCACCGGAGTCGCGTTGATAAGACGCCCAACCGTCTCCGGTATGGTCTGCAGGGATAACCCATGGACTTCGGTACCCACTGAAATCTCCTCGCATCTCAAGTCGCTTCACGACGGAATAAACTCCGGCGCAGGCAGGAAAGACAAAATATCAGAACTGATTCATAATGGCACGAATTTTTCGGACGTCCTTCCCAATACGTCTTCTCCTGTTCATGCGCGGCCCGTTGATCGCACACCAAGAGGTCCAGGGCGTTGACTTTTGTTCGCGGCGGGCACAGGATTTTCCCCGCGAACACGGCCTACCCGGGAGACGTCCTTCTCACTCAGCGCGGTACGCTTGGGCAAGTCGGTGTCATTCCG
>DATKMG010000181.1:0-14488 GCA_035541995.1 Terriglobia bacterium | reverse complement strand
TCGCCGACGTCCTCATTCTTGCTGACATCTATCCCGCCGGCGAAGAAGCAATTGAAGGAGTGAATTCGGCCAACCTGGTGGAATCCATCCGGCAACATGGCCACAAGAATGTGCGTTACGTTGGAAGCTTGGATGAAATCGTCAGTTTGGTGGAGAAAGAATTAGTTCCCGGCGACCTATTCATGACCATGGGGGCTGGAAACGTCTGGAGAGTCGGTGAAGAGTTGTTAAAGAGACTCAGGTGATCGTCATGGAAAAAAGAATCGCTGAGTATGGGTCGGTACGTACCAGCTCCATTCTGGCTCGGCAGAAGTCGCGGGACATTAGCAAATTTCAATTCTATTGGAGGCGCCTGGTCCTATTTGTGAAATGGGGGCTGGCCGGCTTCCTGTTCCTGGGAGTAATCGGTGGTTGCCTTCTGATTCGACATTTTTTGATGCACTCCCCTCGATTGAGTGTAAGCATCAAGAAAATTCAAGGACTTCACTATGTCTCGGAAAGCCAAGTCCAACTAAAACTCTCTGAGCTCGAAAGCCGAAACCGAAATCTGTTCTGTCTGGACCTGGATGAAATCAGAAGGTCGATTGAACAGATTCCTTGGGTTAGTGAAGTTGTTGTTTACCGCACTTTTCCTGACAAGCTCACGATCGAGGTCAAGGAGCGACGACCCATCGCCTTCGCCAAGGTGGATGCCGCAACCATGCTGGTTGACGAGGAGGGTGTGCTCTTGGAGAGGAACTCAGAAATGAAAACCCAATTCGACTTTCCGGTAATTGTTGGGTTGGAACCTGGTTTCGATTCGGAGATCCTGGCCAGAAATCGGGAGAGGCTCCTGCTGTATCAAGCTCTAATTCAATCCCTGGATGAAAATGGAGCCAATTTGAGCAAGGACCTTTCAGAGATTTACCTTCAGGATCCGGACAATGTGGCGATCATCCTGAACGATGATACGGTGCTAGTTTACTTGGGGAAGACCGACTTCCAGGAAAAGTTTCGCCATTATCTGGCTATGGGGAAAGACTTGAAGCAAAAGTATCCGAAGTTGGATTCTGTCGATCTGCGCTTCCAAAACCAGGTTATCGTAAACTCAGTTCCCGGAGAAGTCGCTGCAGGAGCGGAAAGCCACCGCCCTGGCGCGGGCCCCACACCACTAACACCTCGCCGGGATTGACCGGTGACATGCCTCTAATCTTTGGCTATAATCGCCTATCCAAACGTGTTTTGTGGAGGAGTTGTTGGGTAAGAAAGGCAAATATTTCGTCGGACTGGACGTCGGGACCACGAAGACCTGTGTTTTGATTTGCGAACTGAATACAGGTCGATTGGAGGTACGGGGAATTGGCTGGGCCGAATCCAGAGGCCTGCGCAAGGGCGTGGTCGTCAATCTGGATGGAGCGGTCAGCTCCATCAAGAAAGCGGTCGAGGAAGCTGAGAAGAAGGCGGGAGTCGCCGTGGAATCGGCATACGTCGGGCTCTCGGGGTCTCACATTAAAAGTTTCAACCGCAGCGGCGCTGTGGCTATTACCTCAGGCTCTCGAGAAATCGGCAAAGAGGAAATCCGGCGCGTCATTCAGACAGCCAAGGCTGTCCCTCTCCAGAGTGACCGTGAAATCGTGCATGTTTTGCCGCAGGAATTCGTAGTGGACGGCCAAGATGGAATTGGCGATCCCCTTGGGCTATTGGGAACGCGGTTGGAAGTGAATGTTCATATTGTCACCAGTTCAACGACAGCAGCCCAGAACATCGTGACTGCCGCCAATCGCAGCGGAATCATCGTGGCCGATACGGTGCTCGAGCAACTGGCCTCAGCGGAAAGTACCCTGACATCCGACGACAAGGAGTTGGGTGTGGCTCTGCTGGACATTGGTGGGGGCACCACTGAGTTGGCCGTTTTCACACAGGGGGCGATTCGCCACACTTCCGTGTTACCCCTAGGTGGCGATCAGATTACGAATGATATTGCGGTGGGGTTGCGGACCTCCATCCCGGAAGCCGAACGGATTAAACGGCAACATGGTTACGCGTTGTCCACCTTGATCTCGGAAGACCTCACCTTTGAGGTGCCAAGCGTGGGCGGCCGGCTTCCCAAGACGATCAGCAATAAGATCCTTTGCGAAATCATCCAACCTCGTGTTGAAGAAATCATGGGTTTGGTTCTGGAAGAAATTCGCCAGGCCGGTTTTGCCAAGTTGCTGGGTGCGGGACTGGTCATCACCGGCGGGACCGCCTTGCTGCCAGGGTTGATTGAGATTGCGGAGCAGATTTTTGACCTGCCCGTCCGACAAGGAAGGCCATTCGGGCTGGGTGACATGGGTGACGTCTTGAACAGCCCCTCCAACGCCACGGCAGTAGGACTGGTCCTCTATGGACACCGAACCCATTCTCACCGGTTCGCCAAGGCTCAAACGAACGGGAATTTTATCGCCAAGATTCGAACTTGGCTAGGACGGGGTTGAAGGATCCCAGGTTCGCGGGGCTCCACCTTCAAGACCCCCAAAAACCACAAGGGGATGTGTTTTTTCCCTTGAGTTTTCAGAATTAACACACTATCTTGGGGGGGAATTGGGTATTTCACAGTTTTGGGAAAGTGGATGTCGGAACACGAATGAGCGCCTTTTTCGACCAAGATACTCATCTATACTGCTTCGACTCTGCTGGATAGGCCGCCGGGGGGGTTGAACAAGAGAGGATAATATCAAGGAGCTGACATGAATCTAGAAAGTGGAAGCCAATCGATTAAATTCATATTGGAAGAGGGGCCACCCAATGGTGCAGTCATCAAAGTAATTGGTATCGGGGGCGGGGGGGGGAACGCAGTCAACCGCATGATAGATGCTCAAGTCGAAGGTGTTGAATTCATCGTAGCCAATACGGACCTGCAGGCACTAAAAATGTCCAAAGCGGCAATGCGAATTCAAATCGGCCAGAAGTTGACCAACGGCCTGGGTGCAGGGGCCAACCCTGAGATTGGACGAAAAGCCGCACTGGAAGATACTGAGAAAATCATTGAAGTCTTAGAAGGGGCAGACATGGTATTTGTCACGGCCGGCTTGGGGGGTGGCACGGGAACTGGAGCTGCTCCGATCATTGCCAGCTTGGCTGCCGAATTGGGTGCTCTCACGGTTGCCATTGTGACGAAACCGTTCGCATTTGAGGGCAAGAAGCGCGCCCAGCAAGCGGAGCAGGGCTTGCGGGAACTCAAGGAATGTGTCGACACGGTGATCACGATCCCCAACGAACGGCTGCTCGAAACGGTCCAGCGAGGAACCACCCTTTCCGAGGCTTTCCGCACTGCCGACGACATCCTGCGGCAGGGTGTACAGGGGATTTCCGATATCATCCAAATTCCGGGAATCATCAACGTCGATTTTGCCGATGTCAAGACCATTATGCAGGGCATGGGTATGGCGTTGATGGGGACCGGGACAGCCCGTGGCGGGAACCGGGCCACGGAAGCAGCTCGCAAGGCCATTTCTTCACCTCTATTGGAAGAAGCTTCAATTTTGGGTGCCAGAGGGGTACTCATCAACATTACCGGTGCTGGGAATCTCCTCCTTCACGAAGTAAGCGAAGCTGCATCCATCATCCATCAGGCGGCCGACCATGAAGCCAATATCATTTTTGGGGCGGTCCTGGATGACAAGATGAACGATGAAATCAAGATCACAGTGATTGCCACAGGTTTTGACCTGGGGAAAGAACGTGTGGATGCGGACAGACAGGGCGATATTGTCGGTGAGGTTAGGTCGACGGAGAGCAGAATCGAACCTTTTCCTCTGGTCCAGGCTGCTCGAGCCGGTTCGACTCACTCTTCTTTGCCGGATCCTCCCCCGACCGGTGGAAATGGAGACCGGGTTGAACCGGAAACTTTGGCCTTTGAGGGAAAGAACTTCGACAAGAACGATCTGGAGGTCCCTGCATTTCTCAGAAGAAGAATGGCTGAATAGACAAGGCGCAAAACTCCATAACAGAGGCTAACCTTTTCATGGTTAGCCTTTTTCTTTCGCCCCCGATGAGTGAACAATCCAACCAGGTGCGAATCACTCCCTCCGTGTTTGAGCAGATTCTCCACCACGCGCGGCAAGAGGCGCCAAATGAATGTTGCGGGCTTTTGACCGGAAAAGGCAGCACGATTAGCCGTTGTCACCCGACGACCAATATCCTCAAGAGCGAGGTTCAATATTCGATTGATCCACTGGAATTATTCCAGTTCTTCAGGGAGATTCGATCGTCTCAGGAAAGCCACTTGGGAATTTACCACTCCCATCCATCATCAGAAGCATATCCCTCTCGGGCCGATGTTGAACAGGCATTCTATCCACATTGCTGTTACCTGATTGTCTCGTTAAAGGATCCTGCCACCCCTAGCCTCCGGGCTTTTCGAATTGACCGTGAGGAGGTCACGGAACTGGAATTGCAGACGGTGTCATGAGTAATCCACAAAGCAAAGTCTCTATAGGAGGCATCGGAAGAGGTCACTTGAGAATTCGCAAAGCGAGTGCGAATGATGCTGAGAGTATCTACCGGATGCACACGGCCTCGATCAGAGAGTTATGCAAATCACACTATACTCAGGAACAGATCGAGGAGTGGACTAATGCATTAAGGCCAGATCGGTACGTTGCCGCTATGGAACTCTTCGAGTTCACGGTGGCCGAAGTTGAAGGGGAGGTCCTGGGTTTGTGCGTCCTTGATTTTGACAACGCGGAGTTGAACGCCCTCTATGTTGCTCCGTCGGCAATTGGGAATGGGATAGGAAGAAAATTAATCGGTCTCGCTGAGGAATTGGCCCGCAAACGAAGCTTGGCCCAGTTGTGGCTCAGAGCCACTTTGAATTCAGTTTCCTTCTACGAACGACTTGGCTTTGCGTACCTGGAACCGTCAGTCCATCCACTTCCAAGCGGGATGGCACTTCCGTGCATCAGGATGAGAAAATTCCTTCCTCTCTGCGTTGAACCCTCTTGATGGAACCCCAGCGCATCGTTGGCACATGGTGCCCGCTGCAGTTTCCAGACTGGCTAATTGGCCGGCATATCCATGGGACCAATAGCTAAATTATGGGATAGAATGAGAAACTTAGAAGCAAGTTATCCTGAGCCGTTAGCGGGACTTTCTTAGGAGTTTTGTCGCATGCGATACTTCCTGACGGGGGCCACCGGGTTCATTGGAGGTCACGTTGTCAGGCAGTTAATTGCGGATGGTCATCAGGTAAAGGCTCTGGTGCGAAGCCTTTCCAAAGCAGAAGGACTTGCCAGGCTTGGGGCCGGCCTTTACCTTGGAGACATTGTTGACAAGAAAAGTATGTGTAAAGCCATGGAGGGGACGGACGGGATTTTCCACTTGGCAGCATGGTACAAGGTGGGTGCCAGGGACAGAAGCCAGGCAGAGACAATCAATGTCGAAGGGACTCGCAATGTGCTTGAGTTAATGGCGGAGTTGGAGATCCCCAAAGGACTCTATACCAGCACCTTAGCAGTCTTCTCAGACACTGGTGGAAGGCTTGTGGATGAATCGTATCGAAATAACGGGCCCTGGCTCAGTGAATACGACCGTACCAAATGGCTGGCTCACTATAATGTCGTCCTACCTATGATTGAAAGAGGCTTGCCTCTTATTATTCTCCAGCCGGGCGTAGTCTACGGACCTGATGACCCAAGCCCTATAGGCGAAGCGATCCGCCAGTACCTTCGCGGCCGCCTTCTTGTGCTTCCCCAGAAGACGGCATTCTGTTGGGCACACGTTGCAGACACTGCCCGAGGACATCTGCTCGCGATGGAGCGCGGGCAGGTAGGGGAGAGCTACATTATTGCAGGGCCCAGGCACACTTTCCAGGAGACTTTTGAGATAGCGGAGAGGATCACTGGTATCGAAGCTCCGAGGCTCCATCCTTCGCCAGCCACGTTGAAGGTTCTGGCCGCTGTGATGAGGGTGATCGGTGCGGTCGTCCCTTTGCCGGATGCCTACACGGCCGAGAGCCTGCGGGTTGTGGCTGGAGTTACTTATTTGGGCGACAACACTAAGGCCAGGCGGGAACTCGGATTTCAGCCCCGATCATTGGTGGAAGGGTTGCAGGAGACTCTAGTATACGAAATGAAGAAGCTGGGTCTTCCCCTCCCACGCAACCAATGATTTGTGTAAATTACGATGGATGAGACGAACAGGGCTGTGATTACTTTAACGACTGATTTTGGCTGGCGAGACCCCTATGTGGGGATTATGAAGGGGGTGATCCTCGGCCTTGCTCCAGGTGCGTCAATCATAGATTTGACCCATGGCATTTCCTCCCACAACGTTTTGGAAGCCGCATTGGTTCTGGAATGCAGTTATCGCTACTTTCCCGAAGGTACAATTCATTTGGTCGTTGTGGATCCTGGCGTAGGGACTGAACGCCGTCCCTTGCTGGCTACCACAGGTCGCTATTCTTTCGTAGGGCCTGACAATGGGGTTTTCAGCCCTGTGCTGTCCCGGGAGAGTCCCTATCGTATTTATCATCTCACTAAACAACGCTATTTCCTGGATCGTCTGAGCAGCACTTTTCATGGACGGGATATTTTCGCGCCAGTGGCAGCCTGGTTGTTCCAGGGTGCCTCGCCAGCTCAAATGGGAGAGGAAATCTCTTCAATGGTGGAACTTCGGATCCCAGAAGTGAAACAAGTGGCTTGCAATCTCTGGGCTGCAAGAGTCCTGAGAGTCGATAGATTCGGAAATCTGATCACCAACATCGGAAGGCCGGAATTTGAGACAGTTCTTGAGCCCCGGACGTCATTCCAGGTCCGGTTCGGCCAGCACACTGTTACTCGTTTGAGAGAGTCGTACGGCGTCGCGCCAAGTGGAGAAATATTCGCCATTTGGGGAAGTTCCGGATGGCTGGAAATCTCATCAAACCAGGCTTCGGCTGCCGAACTAATGGGAGTCCGGGAGAACCAGGAGTTCACGATCGAGATTCTTTCAACTCCATAGCCTGGAGTTTGGGATTCAAACTCTCGCGGAGACCATCTCCCAGGAAGTTAAAAGAAAGCACAGCCAGCATCGTCGCCAGTCCGGGAAAAAGGACAAGACAAGGATCATCAAACAGGTGGCTGCGCCCGTCATTCAGCATGGTTCCCCAGCTCGGCATTGGTGGAGGCACTCCCAACCCCAAGAAGCTTAGAGACGCCTCAGCCAGAATGGCCCCTGCCATGCCAATGCTAGCCTGAACCAGGACTGGCTGAATGATGTTAGGGATCAGATGATGAAGGATGATTCGGCCGTCTGAGGCTCCCAACGACCGGGCTGCGCGAACAAAATCGAGCTCTTTGACTTTCAAAACCTGTCCACGAACCAGCCTGGCATATCCAACCCAGCCGACAGCAATCAAGGCGAAAATCAGCTTGCCTAGTCCCGGCCCCCAGAATGCAACCAGCGCAATGGCCAGCAGAATCCCCGGAAAGGCCATGAGAACATCGACTATTCGCATAGTGATCTCCTCCAGCCACCGTCCGTAATATCCGGCTAGGCACCCTACTACGAGTCCAAACGTCGAAGAAAAAAGGACAACTGATAACCCGACCAGCATCGATATTCTTGTCCCGTAGAGTATCCTGGAAAGGACATCCCTGCCCAATTCATCCGTCCCAAGCCAATGCGTCGAGGATGGCCCACTCAGCCGTTCCGGCAGGTGCTGTTCGTCGTAAGAATAAGGACAAAGCACAGGGGCGAAGAGGGCCAGTAGGATTAGGAATAAAGCGGCTGCACTTCCCGCCGCGGCCAGGGTGTTGGCTCGGGCAGGACGCAAGGCTGTGACCACTGAAGAAATTAGTCTCATCAATACCGGATGCGCGGATCTAGAAAACCATAAAACAAGTCGGTCAGAATGTTGACTACCACATAAGTGCAGGCAATCGCCAAAATGCATCCTTGGACTAGGGGATAATCCCTGGAATTGATGGCCTGTATGGTCAAGCGGCCGATGCCGGGCCATGAGAATATTGTCTCAGTGATGATTGCACCGGCCAACAGAGTTCCGAACTGTAGCCCAATAACCGTCACCACAGGAATCATTCCATTCTTCAAAGCGTGTTTGAACAGAACCTTGAATTCAGAGAGGCCCTTGGCTCGTGCCGTCATAATGTATTCTTCCTGGAGTTCCTCAATCATTCCCGCACGCACCATCCGTGTGAGGATCGCTGACATAGATGCGCCTAGCGTCAATGCAGGCAAAACGTAATGGCTTGGTCCGCCTCGTCCGGAGACAGGCAACCAGCCGAGTACGATTGAGAAGATGATGATCGCGATGGGCCCCGAGGCGAAATTGGGCAAAGAGATACCCAACAGGGTCACCGAGGTAATCAACCGGTCTACCCATTGCCCGGCTCGAGTTGCGGCCAGAATCCCAAATGGAATGGCTATGAAAATTGCCACCACCAGGCTCAGAATGGCAAGTTCCACGGTGGCCGGATAGCGTTCGGCGATCACGACAGAAACAGGCTCCCCAAAGCGGAATGAGGTTCCCAGATCTCCTTTTGCTAAGCCCAGAATGTAAGCGCCATATTGAATCCCGATAGGCTGATCCAATCCCAACCTTTGCCGTAGCTGCTCAACATCACCGGTTTGCGCCCCTTCGCCCAGCATAATCTGTACGGGGTCTCCCGGGACAAGATGGATGAGGGAGAATACCAGAGTGACTACACCCCAGAGTACCAGCAGTGAGAGAATCAAACGTCGCAGTAGATATCGAGTCACCGCCTCAATATACGAAGCCGGATGAGAGCGGGCAAGGAAAATCGGGCAGGCAAGGTGCCCCAGTCATGCAGCTCTGTTTCAATCCGTGAATGATGCAGGCTCATCAGGACATTCGACAACTCTCCCAGTTGACTTTACCTGGGGATGCTCGAGTAGTATAGTTCTCTCTCACTGCAGGAATGTCGTCAAAGAATCCTGTGGATTAAAATCCGATTGTTCGTTTGGAATCCGTATGGCGCATCGGGTTTGCCCTTGGTGGCTCGGTTACTTCCTTGCCTGCCGCCTCAGGCGTATCGTTCAAGACCCAATAAAGATCCTCGGTCCGTTTGTTCAGCGGGGCATGACCGTGCTGGAACCGGGTTCTGGTATGGGGTTCTTCACGCTGGACTTGGCGCGTCTCGTTGGCTCGGAGGGTCGAGTCATTGCCGTCGATGTCCAGCCCAGGATGCTGAATGGACTCCGGCGTCGGGCCGTAAAGGCGGGCTTACTCGACCGAATCAGCCTCAAACAGGCGCAGGTCGACCGGATGGGAGTGGATGAACTCGAAGGCGCGATCGACTTTGTTCTCGCCTTTGCGGTGGTCCACGAGCTCCCCGACCCTAAGGCTTTCTTCGCGGAGTCATGCCGCCTCTTGAAAACAGGAAGCAGACTCTTGTTTGTGGAACCGCGTGGCCATGTGCGGCAAAATGATTTTATTGTCACGCTAAAGATGGCAGAAAACATCGGATACCGCATCGAATCGCGACCCTCCATCCCGCGGAGTCGGTCGGCAGTTCTTGTGAAAACCAACCGGTGACTTCTTTCCTGGATGCAGCACCCAGGCAGGTACATGCCCCACTGAGAACCAACGGAGAATCTGCAATGAAGAGACTTGGCTTGATGCTCACATTCACACTCTGGTCAATGGATATTCACTCAGCTTCATTGACCTTGAAATTCCATGATGCGCTCGGCAACCCGCTTACCTTGCCTCAAGTTCAGACGGTAATGAAGGGAAATGCTCTGAGAGCATCAGACGCATGGGTGACAAGCAAAAGTCTGAAAATGGTGGAGTGGAATCCCATCGAGTCCGCCGGTTCCTTGACTATCCCGATACCACCAGGCAATCCGGCTTTCGCAATAACCTGGCCAACGGCCACTCATGGGTATAGCTATTGGATTATGGACAACCTTGGGAAAGGCTTCAGTGCGATGGAGTCTGTGGTTATCAGCCTGCAGTTAGCCCAAGACTGCAAGCGGCACCTTGATCAGGCGTTGGCAACTCCGATGAGGGCCGATTATGTTCATTCGCCGGCTTTTGACACGTATTATGATCGTGCAACTGCCCATATCGCAACTGCCAATGGGAGTTCAGAAGATTCCGTAAAGGGCAGGGAAGGCTTGGCTGCAATGGACGACTTCCAGATGGCTTTTGAAATTCTTCTTAGGGAGCACGGTCCTAAATACGCAAGTGCCAACAAGGCAAACTGTTACCCCCAGATTGGAGTGACATTTGAAGACATCAAGAATTACCAAGCGGAAATCGACAACCTCTGGGATCAGGCTGGTGACTATGGGGTGATTCGGTTTGTGTTCTCGAATCACAAGAAGCCCTCTTATTGGACCGACGCAGTCAACTATGCGCACAAGAAGGGTCTAAAAATCCTTGGACAACCTATTGACAGCTCAGCTGATGCCAGATTATCCAAGGCTCAGTACATCAACCTCTTTAAATCGTTTGTCAATGCATTTGCTGCTCAAGTCGATTACTGGGAAGTCGGGAACGAGGTTTCTGGCGAGTGGTTGAGTCAGGACATCGACCAGAGGATTGCCGAATGCGCCAGCTGGGCAAAACACTCCAAGGGAGTCACTACGGAACTATGCGTGTTCTGGCAGATCAGCACATACAATTATCGTGCCGCTCCCGGTCACGATCTGTTCACCTGGATTTCCAACAAGCTCCCGAAGGCGGTCAGAGATGACATGGATATTGTGACTTTGTCAGTCTATCCCGAGATGGCCCCTCTCGGTGGATATGCGTTGGATTGGGTCATGAGGAGACTTCGTGAGGAATTCCCAACCCAGAGACTCGCTTTGGGGGAATTGGGTTACTGGATCAAAGGCCAGAGACATTACTGGAATTACAATCAAGATGATCCTCTCGGCAGTGCTAAGCACAAGGTTGCCGAGACCTACTACAATGCTATATTTGATTTCAGCAACTCAGTCGGCTTTGCAGGTTGGTGGTGCTATAGCCGCTCTTCTTCTGGCTATGACTGGGATCCCACAATGGACGCCCTCATTCGCAACTTGAAACTCAGCCTGGATGCTCAACCCGTACCTGGGACTGGGACATCGCCCTTTACGACTCCCTCGAAATGAAGAAGCGCTTTCTATGAGGTGGCGACCGGTATCCTTGCCTGTCGAGCCGTTCATCGGTGCGACTTCATTTTTGCCCGGACAGGCAGGAATGTCTGTCGCCACTACTCTTGGCTTTTCTCTTTGCCTGACGGCCATCTCAGAGGTCAGCAGCCCAATAGCAGTCGAAGTCTTTCTAAGCGTGGTGTGCGACTTTCCATTCAGCCGATGATAGCAAGTTCATACAAGTACTCGACGAAAGAGTAGATGGCTCCGCCCATCCCTTGGACCTTTGGGTTGGTTGAATCGACAAGGAAGTACTCATCCGGCGCATGTGCACCGCTTCCATGGCCCAGGCCGAAGTGGCCGGCAGGCAAATGCAGGGGTTCGCCGGTAAATACGTAGCCCGGCCACGAGCCGGCATTGCGTGGCATGATGATCGGGTTGATTCCAGCTCGCCGGTACACTATAGATTGGGCCCGAATGAGAGCGGAGTCGGCCGATGTACTCGTGGGGTCGTACCCGCCGGTCATGTGGACCTCGATGTCGCCAAAGCCATGTTTGACGAGATGTGCCTTGAGCGCAGCAAGCGCGTCGGCAGCCGTCATGTTCGGCACGAGTCGCAAATCGAGCTTTGCCACCGCCTTGTGGGGGAGGATGGTTTTACCGCCAGTGCCAGTGTAGCCGCCCGCCAGGCCTTCGATATTGACAGTAGGCCGCGACATGAGCATCTCCAATGATTCACGCCAGTTCACGTCGTGAATCCAGCGTTCGACCCCGAGTTGCTTCTTCGCCAGCCTTTCGTCGAGTCGTCGAGCTGCTTCTCCGATCATTGCTTTCTCGGCTCCTGAAAGCGGTCGCGCCATTTCAGCGAAGTTCTCAATCGCGGGGTCGTTGCCATCGGGCGAGACAAGCGTTACAAGTGCCTGGACGAGATGCCAGGCCGGGCTGTCCACTCGTGCCTTATTGCTTGAGTGAATGTCCTGGCGCGGTCCACGTCCCCAGTGCTCACCGCTCGCGACGAGTTCCAGTTCAACGATTCCCTTGCCGCCAAGGCTGAGAATAACCTCACCGTCGAGTCCTTGGGAAGCCGATGGCATTACGATCCCCATGCAGCGTCTGAGCGCAGACTGGATCTCCGGTCGGCGCACAATCTGGGGGAAATGGGGCGAGCCGATTTCTTCCTCGCCCTCAGCCACCAGTACCAGGTTTACCGGAACCTTGCGGCCTGCGCCACGGATAGCGTGCAGCGCGGCAAGAAACGTGGCCTGCGGGCCCTTTTGATTCACGGCACCTCGGCCGACGAGTATTTTTCCAAGCCCCGGCCTGTCGATAAGAGTAGCCTCCCAGGGAGGCGACGACCATTCCGCCGGGTCCACCTGTTTGACGTCATACATAAAATACAGGCCGACGGTGCGAGGGGCTCCAGCATCGAGTGTGGCAAAGATGCCTGGTTGGCCGTTGGTGGGCACCTCAGTTACCTGGCCGAAACCCGCCTCACGGAAGAGACGCATCGCAAGGTCACAACCCTCGGTCATGCCCCGATTCTCGGCGGCAATGGAAGTCTGTCGGACCCACTCCTGCAAGCGCCCGACGGCTTCATCGTGGTGGTTCTCGATTTCTGCCCGAACAGTCTTGAGATCCGCCACATCTGTCCTTCCGCTACGGGGCGATGTGAATGCCGTCGCCCCTGCCAATGTGTTTTTTAGAAAGGTGCGTCGGTTCGTTCGCCGGTCATTTCCTGGTTTTGAGCTTGTGCTTTGTGATTTCGACAGATTTGACATTGTTGTACCCCCGCAGTAGCGACAGACATTCCCGCCCTGTCACTGTAGGGACAGGCAGGAATTCCTGCCCCCAATGCAGTAATTACTTTTCTCGATTAGTCGACCAAAGCCAATCTTCAATCTTGCCCACTAATCCAGCCGAGACCGGGTTGTACTCGACGTATTACCCAATCCGTCGAAGTGCGGTTTCGAACCTCTTATTGAGGACCTCGCCGGGAAGTGAGCCGTACAATCGCCACGTCACAAACAGCGCGACCCCTGAGGCTGCCAGTGTGGCGACATTCTCATGTAGTAAGTCACGCGAGAACTGTAACGACACAGGTTCCTGGCTGTCAACAGGACAGTAGCGACAGGCATTTCTGCCTGCCGAGCGGAGCGTCAGCACGGCTTCATTTCTTCTAGGACAGTCAAAAATGCTTGTTGCTACTGATCATGGTTATTCTCTGCCTTTACATCGACACACAAAAACTCTGCTTTGAGATCGTCCAAGTCCCGTCACGGGAGAGAAACAGTTGAATGGTAAATGGAAAGGTGGGATGAAAGCTAAGAACCGACTACGGGGCCGGTCGAGGATTCAAATCGATTCGAATTATCGCTTGCTTGTGGTTCCCAAGTTTTCAAGTTTGTTTGTTCGATTGCTGCCAGTAATTCGTGCACCTGTACTGGTTTAGATACGTATCCATCCATACCTGCCGACAGGCAACGCTCTCGATCTCCGCGCATTGCATGAGCTGTCATGGCAATTATGGGGATATGTCCTCCCTCGATCTGTTCTCTCTCTCGAATCGCCGATGTTGCCTCCAAACCATTCATTTCCGGCATCTGAACATCCATCAAGACCAGGTCAAAGCTCTCTTGGTCCAGCAACTCCAGGGCTTCCTTGCCATTGACCGCGACGGTAACGTGATCGTTGTGTTTTTCCAGCAAACGCACCACAAGCTTCTGGTTGACGGGGTTGTCTTCGGCCAGCAGGATTTTAAGTGGATTTCGGATCTTCTGTGGGAAGCTTTCGACCGCAGTCGGGACACTTTGCTTGACAGGCATGTGTTCAAGCAGCCTCATGAGGGATTCCCACAGTTCCGTCTGTCGGACCGGCTTTACCAAGTGAGCAGCGATCCCCAAATTATGACACCGTTCGACATCACCTCTCTGGCGGGACGAGGAGAGCATCATCATAGTCACGCCAGCAAGACCTGGGACATCCCGAATCCGCTCCGCCAAACTAAATCCATCCATCTCGGGCATGTGGGCATCGAGCAACACCAGGGGATAGGCATCCCCGGATGCTAAAGCCTGCTCCATGACAACCAACGCTTCGGCTGCGCATGCAACTGTTTCAGCTCGCATCCCCCACTGAAAAAGTATTTCTCTCAAAATGTGCCGATTAGTGGCATTGTCGTCGACGATCAGCACTCGTATCCCTTTCAAATGGTTTAGATCTGACGTCAGTTGCTCGACGGGCTCCGTGTCCCGTAGGCCAAAACGAGTGGTGAAGTGGAAAACACTACCATTCCCATCTTCGCTCTCGACCCAGATATGCCCCCCCATCATCTCTACAAGTTTGGCCGAGATGCTCAAACCCAATCCGGTACCGCCGTATTTGCGGGTGGTTGACCCATCGGCCTGGGCAAAGGAATCGAATATCA
>DATKMG010000180.1:0-13261 GCA_035541995.1 Terriglobia bacterium | reverse complement strand
GAGATGATCGAGACGTTTTCCAGTAATTTTCCGCCTTTTAATGGCAGCATAAACGACTCGGTGGGCACCCATTCCATAGAACTGTCCATAACCGCCAGAACTCGGTGGACGATTCCAATTCCAGCATCCAGTAGCTTCATCAACAGTCCACGGTCGAAGACGAAGAACTGCCTTAATCGCCCTATCTATTTTGCTTTCCTTGGCGTCTGCCAGTAAGGACTTCGGCACTTCGCACAGCGATTCGGTCGCTGGTTTGTTCTTGGGCTCCATCGGTGTCCACATCTTTTGCATTTCAGGATTGGCAATTGAATTTGCATACTCATATGGATACCACACTTGGATACCGTTTTCAACTTAAATTTGTACTGGGGTAAGTGCCTTCGCCAGAGCAATCGACCCCCGCACATCAGCGAGGGCATCGTGAGCGTCGGGCAACTCAATCCCCAAATGATTCAACAGCACCGTCAAGGTGAACTTATCCGGCTGTGGTGTCTTTCCGTGGAAATGCCACAGAGCCAACTGAAGGGTATCGAGGACAAGGGGATGCGCGGGAAGGAATTGGTCTCCGTACATCCTTTTCAGGAATTCCTTGTCAAAACTGGAATTGTGACCGGCCAGTCTTGCCACCTGGTAGGGCCTTCCCGTTCGCTTGCTGACAATGCTTATCGATTTGTGCCGATTCAGGAATTCGTTAAACTGGCTTTGGGCGAGGGCTTCGGGAATTCCTTCCTTTTCCCAAACCTCGCGGTTGTAGTGATTGATGGCAAGGGCTCCTGGGTCAGCCTTTGATTCATCGAACTTGATCTTACGTTCAAAGGTTTCAAGTTCTTTCCATTCGTCATCGACCGCAATTGCGGCAAGCTGGATAATCGGCTTGTCGAATGTCACTCCCCCTGTTTCCATGTCGAAAAAGACTGTCTTCATTTAATCTCACTTTCTGACTGGCGGGCAGGTTGCGTGGCCGGTGCATACGTGTTTTGGGTGGGCACTCTCCCGGCTAGCCTTCTCTACCCATGCCGCACGCAACCTTGACCACAAACTTATTTCGCCACTTGCAGACCGATAGCCTCAGGACCATTTTTGAGCGTCATCTTGACCGCAGCCAAGGCAACCTCCGGGATCTCGGCCACCGTTTCCACTTTCACTTGGTTCCTCAGGAAAGTATGGAAGGCGTCGTCGGGATTCCCCTGGGCGCGCATCCACAGATACGTACGCGCCAAATACAGGACCTTTCTCTGCTCCTCATCCTCGATGGTTGCGAGTTTTTTGGTTTCGGCAGGAGCAGCAGACTCGGGAGATTTCTTCTTCCCCTTACCCTTTGTTGCCTCGGGTTGCTTGGATGCCTCCGGTTTGGAAGTGGAATCATCTGCCTTCTCTGCCGGGGAGTTCTTCCATTCGGTGATAACCTTGAGAACTTGGGGGTATTGCTCGGTCGTAATGTCCTTGGTGTCTTTGACGCCAAACTTTTGCAGCAGCAGTTCGTTAACCGCTTCCTTCGAAGGGAACCCAACCGTCTTTGCCAACTTGAAGATTTCCTCGCGCTCGGCAACTGTCAACTTATCCTTTGGAACTTCATCTCCCTCTTGCTGTTGAGGATGTTGCTCATTGTCAGCATCCGGCTCCTGCCCTTCGGAAGAAGAGGCGTTGGTTGCATCTGTGACCCTGCTCGGCATCATAACTGGCCGGCCCTTTTGCTGCTCACCTTCGTAACCAAGCTCCCGGTATTCGTCGCGCACTGTCGCCTCGATCACGTCAGGAGTCAACTTCAAACGCTTGCAAAGTCGCCGGAGAGGGGTCTTTTTGACCATTTCCTCCGGCCAGGTTGCCCATGGGCTGTCTTCACCTTGCGCCTTTGAGAACCGGTGAACCTTCTCGATCTCCTCTTTTGGCATCCACTCGAAGTCGGCCGGAGAGCCATCCTTGAAAAGAACCACCGCATACGCTCCAATCATTTCCTCCAGCTTCCGGCGCGACAAGCTGGGAACATGGACAAGCTGGTGTTGGGTTCCTTCAAGTAGTTCAAAGTGCTCACCCGAGTAGACGATTCGGCTGTAGATGCTTGTGACGTTCGGGTTGCTCCGTGTCACCATATCGAGGAATCCGCGGTAGCCGATCTGGAATTCAGCCGTATACATCTGAATCCCGCCATTCTTCCGCGTCAACTCGCCATTCCTATAGGCGATCAGGTAGGCTTGCCCCAGGTGCTTGTTGAGAGAAAGGCCAAGCTGGCTTGCCTCCATCACTCCCTTTAGGACACTGACGGGTTCGCACAGGGAGAGTTTGGAGTCTCCAGTCACAAGCTCCAAGGCCACCGCAATCATCCTGTCGGCCTTGATGTGTTGCTGGATCACGGTACTGATCCGCTCTTGAGATTCTCTCAAGAGTTGGTCGATTTGAGCCACGTTAGACTTAACGATTTGTGTTACTTGCGCAGTCGCCATACTTCGCCTCTTTTCTTGTATTTAATAAAAACCTGAAACCCGCTTGAGCCAGTTAAATCTTGTCCCGCAGGAGACACAGCTTTTCGATTACAAACTTGGGAATCTTCTGGCCGTCGATCTCTCCGTCAGAGATTATGTTGTCCAACTCATCCTTGAGTTCGCGCAGAGAGAGTTTGGAGGGTTTGCCACTGGCTTGCTGGATATCCTTGTTGGTGGTTTTCCCCTCTTTCACCAGGGCCCGCTGCTTTTCCGCTTCCAGGGTTGAAAGATGCTCTGCTGCGCTAACCTTGATCTCGCCTTTGGAGACGGCTTCCTGGGCTTCCTCGGTGAGTCCCAGTAGCTTTTCGCGCTTCTTCACCCAGGCGATAGCCCTTTTAAGTTCGGAGGTTGCCGCTCCATTGTCCTTCACCGAACTTCCGGCGAGTTGGGGGAAGAATCCACCGTGCAGCGCGATCCATTCATGGTCTTTCCCGAGGCGGAGAAACTGTTTGATGCAAAACGCTTCATCCATGGGCGTGATGGCTGCCCGCTCCCGGTTTTCCGTCACGGCCACCGCAAGGGCCTCAACCTCCGTCAACTGCATGTAGGAGCAGAGCAGGGAGAGCGGTTCCGGTGTCAGCTTGCGCTTGTTGATTTCAAGAATTGCCCGTAGGCGCCGATGACCGGCCACCAGGACGGGCCTCGTCCCATCCCGCCGAATGATGACTGGAGTAGTCTGCCCCTTAATGCTCATGCCATCGGGCTTCGAAAGGATGTCGGCAATCAATGTCTCGATCTCGGGAAGATCATGCCGGCCGTTCAGTTCGGGTTGGATGACAACCTGGCGAGGATCAATGGAGTAAGCATTACAGCGTTTCCCGATTTCGTTTCCCTTATTGTCCTTGAATACCGTTGCCACCTTACCCCTCGCTTTCCTAAAGAGGGGCCGACGCTACTCTTTTCTTTTTAACGCCGGCCCCAGCACAGCACTAGTATTTCCTCCCTTGGATCGGGCTGGGAGCTTAGTTGGAAGCGGAGTTATCACGCTCCCGGTTAACGTGCCGTCGCATTGCTTCGCGCTCACGCTTGGCAATCTCGCGGTGAGACAGGTGCAAGGCCACGATTAAGGCCACAAGAATCAAAGCGACAATCCAGAACTCTTTTGTGTGGAAGAGGCTCACTTCGCCACCTCGGGTTGCTTTTCAGCTTCACTTACCGCCACCGTCTTTTGGGGTGTTTCCTCAGTCAGTCCATTGACTGTGATGTAGTACAGTTCGCTTTTGCTTCGAGTTACGGCAACATAGGCGATGTTTTGCTCTTGGTCCTTTTGCCACGCTTGGCGGGCCCAGGGCGAAGGCATCAACTGAGGCTCAAGAATGAACACTCGGTCGTACTCCAACCCCTTGGCCTTATGAACTGTAGAGAGGGTAAGCAACCCTTCATCCTTATCCGTAAAGAGGCTTCCAATCGACTCACAGAGGTATTCAATGGTTCGTTTCTTTTCGGGAAGGTCTTCGATGATGACCCGTATCGTCTCCACCTTATCAGCGATCCCTGCCGCTTTGTCTTCTTGGCCCTTAGCAATACACTTCCCAATCTCCCGGGCTGCGTAGACCTGAAGGTTGCTTTCCAGTTCGTCAATCGTGAAGGCGTCCAGCTTCTCAATCAACCGAATAAGTCCCTGTCCAATCTCCCGGCCAAGAATCCGGCAACCTCTTCCGAAGCGGATCAGCCTGTAAGCGAGGTCAACCAACGGAGCAGAGTTACGGCAAACAATCCCATCCGAGTTTCGGAAAATCCCGGGGTGGTAAGTCATCAAGGTTTCGACTTTCCCCACAGGTGCCGACTCATGGGGTTCGATGTGCTCAACGTACCTGCGGGCTTCCTTCACTACAGATTGAGGGCATCGATAACTGATCGACAAAGGGAGAACCTTAGCGTTAAACTCTTCCACTACTCGGTCAATCGAATCGATTCCAGCCCCACGGAAGCCGTACAAGCTTTGTTTTTTATCACCGACCCCAATCAGCCTTCCGGTTTTTTTAATCGACAATCTCAGCATTGCCCGTTGAATCATCGACACGTCCTGTAATTCATCAACGAACAGCACGTCATACCGAAAGAAATTGCACTGGCAGATCACCGGCATGTAAATCTGGTCGTCAAAGTCAATGACTTGGTTTGCCAGCTTGATACTCTGCCTCAGGACGATGCGGGAGTATTCCACCAGCTTCTCCATCGTTCCGCCACCATCCGGCTCGACGGCGTACTTATCCGCCAGTTCATACCAGTTTTGCTCGGTGTCGTGCGTCAGAACGATTCGTCCCTTTGCCCATTCCTTCGGCACCAGGCCGTGCGCCTTGGCGAGTCCCACCAACTTCTTTACCGCCTGGGCGTAAGAGCCTTTCTCGTTCGACTCGATTACGTCATCGCAGATCTCGGAAATCTTGTGGGCATCCACTTGGACGTGCCGGCCCGCGGACTTGAGCCAAGCCGTAAAACCCAGACTGTTAAGGGTGCAACTCTTAACGAGCGGAGGAAGGCGGGTTGAAAGCTCTTTGGCGATTGCTTTATTGAAGGCCACAAACGCGACAAAGAGGTTTTCAGGAAGTAGCTTTGCGGCCTCGACGATAGTGGTGGTTTTCCCGGACCCTGCCACTGCCTCTACGACACACGATCCCTTCTCGTTTTTGATGAAGTCGTAGATGGCCTGCTGGTAGGGGGAGGGGATCATCTTAGCTGCCTTTCCCGTTTTTTCGGTCGAGTTCAATCCCTTCGGAGATGTAACGAGCTACCAAGAATTTCAGCATGACGCCTGTGTTTCTGGCCTGCTCAACGAGACTGTCATAGAGTTTCTTGGGAATCTTTGTAGCAAATGGAATTTCTTGTGTCTGTGCTCTCATGCCAGCGATTATATATATTCTTCTTTTTTGTCAAGAGGAAAATTGTAAAATCTTTTTTAGCCTTCTTACACGCTCCCCGGTGCCGTATCTCCCCGCACCGAGAACAAGGTTCCGGTGTACCGGCATAGTCGATATCCTTCCCCATGTAGCAGGCGAGGCACAGGCCCAGCCGATAAGCCGGGACTTCGATTCCGGCACGCTCCAGGTGGGCTTCACAGAGGTCTGGCATACTATTCGCCTAGCCTTTCGTAGATTTCTTGCCGCAAGTACATCGCAAGGTCTAGCGCTTCCTGATATGCGTCAACAAGAGGGTCGCGGCCATTGTGCGGCTTTAATCTTTCTCCGTATTTCTTCTCACCGACTTTTGCCCTTGCCTCAAGATCGTTTCTTACTAAGGTACAGATATCGACATTTTCGCCGCTTGGCCTTGCTTGGATTTGGTTTGGGTCAAAGCTCATCTCATTCTCCTCTCTCTATTGTCTTGCGGCGGTTTCGCATCGGAGTCCTCCAGTAGTTGCAGTTCAATCAAGCAATCAAGCTCCCCTGACAGTGCGCCTTCCATGTCAGGGCCTTCGTAGTTTCGGCACCATTCGATTGTCTTGAGACATCGGTCGCGCAATTCAGTCTTGCTCGACTGGCTCTGGTTCGACATCGGTAAACTCCAAAACCCCGTTTTCCCGATTGATTGGGTTTGCTACGGCTTCACGGACGTTCTTGCGGGCCTGTCTGAAATAACTTGGTTTGAGTTCAATCCCGATAGCGCGGCGGTCATTCACTAGCGCCCCATAGACTTCTGAGCCTACTCCCATGAACGGCGTCAGAACCGTCTCGCCTGGATTGCTCCAAAGCACAAGGCAACGCTCGATTACGTCTAGTTGCAAGGGGTGGACGTGTTTCTCATCGTCCGAGTCGCGAGCGGCTTTGAACGGCAGCACGCGGCCAATCCTGATATCATCCCAAAATGCAGAGGCATACTGTCGCCAAATCCAATGCGAGTATCGGTTCTCGATTTGGTTTCCTTTCCAGCCACGATAACTCAAAAGGTTCTTTGGGATCTCACGCTCCCCGGCGTACCAGAGAAGTCCATTCGGATGCTTGATTGGGATTTGGTTCTGGCCCTTCCGCCGAAACACTAACAGGTAGTCGGCACTTGCTACACTGCACCGCGAAGAATCCTCTACGATGCTTTTATGGGCTAGGTTTTTGGCCATTGTTCGATTGCGTACTGCTAGAGGTTCTTTCCAAATCGAGTACCTAGCAATGTAATGCCAACCTTCACGCTCGTGCAGCCGAATGATATCGCCAGGAAAATCAATCAGGTGGTCGCACCCGCTGTTCCCGCTCGGGACATCCATGCAATGCACCGCTGTCATGCGCCCTGGCACTGTCAGCCTGAAAAGTTCTCGCACCACAAAGGCATAGTGCTCGAAAAACTGATTGTAGTCAGTGCAGTTCGACAGATCTCGGTCGTTTGAAGAATATGAGTACAAGCCTCCGAATGGCGGAGAATAACAACTAAGATGAACTTTTCCATCCGGCAGTTTCGCCATAGTTTCAATACAATCGCCTTGATAGATAGCGTACTTATCGGTCAATTCCTGATCCATCACAGCCATGACGGCACCGCCTCTTCTTCTGTAAATTTAACCCCACGATCAATTTTTAAGATGTTATTCATTTCTAAAACTAAGGCTGAAAACATGCGATCCGCCTGCTTCGCTTTGCGCTGCAGATTCTCCAACACACTCTTTTCTCCCTCGGTCGTTACGATGTCAACCTCGACCGGAAATTTCTGCCCATAGCGCAGACATCGCCGAACTCCTTGATAATATTGTTCCCAGGAATGAGAGGGGAAAAAAGTTTCATGGTGGCAGTTCTGGAGGTTCAACCCGAATGCCCCGATCTTCGGCTTTGTCACCAGCCTCTTGATTTGGCCATTCGCAAATGCGAGAAAGGTTTCTTCTTTAAATTCGTCCGAGTCGGACCCTTCGATTTGAACTGCATCAGGGACTATTTTTTCTAGCAAGTCGCCCTCTTCGTTAAGGTGGCACCAAATCAGAGTTTGATCATCTCTCCCTGATACGAGGGTGCTAACCTTTTCACATCGTTCGTTGATAGATCGTCGGCGTTCATCACGTTGCTCTTTTAAGCCAACGACCGGCAAGGGAAACAGGAAACCTGGTGCAAGTTTTTCGACATCAACAAGGTGCTGGCGCTCAATCAAATCAGTCAGCACAAAACCGTCATCGTCGAATCCCAAGTCAGAAGGCCGACGAACAGCGCGTGCCCAAGAACATACCCACCTCCAAAACGGAGTTTCCGCATGGCCCTTAAACCTCCACTTGACCATTTCACCGTACTTCTTACCATGCCCCCCCACCGAACTATTCTGATCATTCTTGAAAAATCTTCCGAGCATATCGGTGTATCCGAGTTCTCCGAGCGCTTCGCTATGCGACCCAAGCTCAATATGATCATTCGGGGAGGCTGTAGCGGTGCAAAGTAATCGGAATGGCATCTTTCGCGTGAACTCCGTTATCTCATTCCGATATGCTCCATCTAAAAATTTAAGGATTGAACTCTCGTCACAGATCACCCCGCCGAAGTCGTTACGGTCGAAATAATGAAGCCGCTGGTAATTCGTCACTACGATCTTTTTAGACCTATCCCATTTTCCATCCCGCGATTGGACGGCCTCGATTCCAAACTTCTCAGCCTCTCGAATAGTTTGTGCTGATACTGCCAGCGGCGTGATGATGAGTACAGGTCTGTTCTCGCGCTGCACAATGTTCTGCGCCCACACCAGTTCAATGACCGTCTTTCCTAGTCCACAATCGGCCAGCACCGCCGCACGACCCTTGCGTACCGACCAATCCACTAAAGCCTGCTGAAATGGAAACAAAAACGATGGATTGAAGGTCGGCTCAAATCCAGCCATATTTTCTAATTGCAACTTTGCGTGAATGAATTGCTCGTAATCTTGCACTTCATTCTCCCTTCTCACTTTTCCGGTTGGATTCTAAAGCACACCGCACGCTTGCGTAACTGCTCTTTTGATAGCACATCGCACTCACTGTTTTGTTCGCGTGGTACCCACTGGAGCCTGATATTCCCTTCGCAAAGTTCGTGGACCTGCGTAAGCGCGTCTTTCGCCTTGCGATAGATTGGGATGTAGAGCCCCTGCTTCACGCGCCAGCGTCCCATAAGCTGCATCACACAGAGCTTCGAGTCACCCCGAAGCTTGATTATCCCGCGCAAGCCGTCGCGCATCAATTCCTCAATCTTCCGTAACAGGCACAGCACGCCGGTATATTCGGCCACGTTATTACTCATCCCCGACCCTTCGCCGCAGTACCTGCCATCGGCCATCACAATCTCGCCATTCACTTTCAGGAGTGCTCCCCACGCCGCGTGCCCACCAGGGTTGACGGGCTCGCAGCAACCGTCCCACCAGCCTTCGATCTTGGCGTTTGTGGGCCAGAGCCTTGGCGCGACTCTTCCCTCTGTGAAGAACGGTCTCTCTCCGTTCCTGTGGTCGATTACCGCTAATTCCCTAATCTCCAACTTCTCCCTGAGTTCTTGTAGGCTCATTCCCCTTTTCCCTTCTAAAATGGAAGTTCCATGTCCTCGTAATCTTCCTCGATTTCGGTTGGTGTACTCAATGAGGTATTCTTTGGTGTACTCCTTGAAGTACTAGACTGAACCACGTTCAGTGCCTTTGTGTCGCCACGTTCAGCACGTTTGGAAGGACGTTCAGTGCCTTTTGGAAGGACGCTCAGTGCCAATTCAAAAGCTACTGAATCACGTTCAGCACCTTCATCCTCTTGAAAATCTTCAGGGTTCGAGATGCTGTACTGGTGTCGCCGCCAGCCTTGACCGGAATAACCATGCTCAGAAACTTCAAGCCAGTGCGATGAAATGGCCACCTGGAGGTGGGTGACAACCGCACGCTCAGAAAGCCCGGTTTCTTTGGCGAGAGTTTTCGTGGAAGGGAAGCAACTCTCCCCAAGATCGTTCATATGGCATCCTAAAGTCAACAAAACATGCCGGGTAGTAGGGGATAGAGCTGACTCTAAGATGGCCTGACGCCATGAAAAGTACGGTTTAATCTGCTTGTTAGAATTGGTCATTATTCCCGCTCACATCGGGATAGGGTGGGTAGGTGATGTGAGCACCTACCCGCGGTCCCTAAGTCCTTAAAGCATGAAGAGGGGTTGCGCTCCCCTCAGCATGGTTAAATCCTACCAGCCTTTTATGGATTTGCAAGGGGATTTTTGGTATTGTCCTAACTCTGTGTTGATTCTTGGTGGAGGCCTCGGGAAAGCGGGCCGCCAGCCAATCACGCTTCACCCTTTGCGCGTGTCAGGGCTTTAATTGTCAGGTCAATATGATCGCGTAACATAGCTAGATCATCGGCAGTTACAGGCCCCTTAAGGCTTAACTCAGCCCTTGTTTCGGGCGATAGAGCGAAGCTGTAGGTCTGTAATCCAACCTGTGATTGAGTTTTTTGTTGAGACTGATTTGTGATGGGGATCTGGGTCATGGTTTCGTCCTTTTCCCCACCACTGTAATCCTCTTCTTCTCCGGAATCAAGTTTAATGTTCTCTTTATAGACGAGAATAATATCCGCTGCGGCTTTCGGCAAAAATCCTTTTGTAATGAGCCAATGCTTTAGGTTTCCTTCGCTCGGAATTGATTTGCCATACTGGGCCTTCATCTCTGCTAACAAGACAGGCTTGAACGCCATCCGCAGGGCTGCCTCTCTCTTCTTCCAGCTATCGTCCATTTCAAAGTATATGACGGCATCCTCACTCACCCGCATTGCGTCTTTACTGCCCTCCAAAATGCCGTATTGACGCAGTGCTCCGATGATAGTGAGGGAAGCTCCATTCAACCCCTTATACCCTAAATCTCCGGCCACTACTTCCTTAGCTGCCGGGTGCGTGTGCTCATTTTCGTAGACCTTACGGCCCTTTTCAATTGCCTCCAAGAATGTAATCTGGGGGCAGTTAGGGCTTCTCTGATTGCTCATATCTCACCTCCAGAACAGAGTATTGCACAAGAATAATGATAACGCAAGAGGAAAGTTTAAATTATTCGTTTTTGTTCTTGACATGTAAGAATAACAGTGAGATGATTATTCCAGAAAGCAAAAAGCCCCGCCTCGGCGGGAACCGAAACGGGGCTTATATCCAGCAAAGCGGAGTGACCCGCAATACCCGATGACAAGCGCATTATGGGCTTCCCTCCGCAGAAAGGCAAGCCCAAATGACCTGCCACAATTGCCAAGCCAAATGCCAACGATTCGGGAAAGACCGCAAGGGTAATCAGCGTTTCCGCTGCTGCCAGTGCTACAAGACCTATTCCAACCGCCCGGAAAAACTGGACGGAACCAATAAGAGCGAGAAAGAGGTTGAACAGATCGTCCGTCTACTTGTAGAGGGTTGTTCTGTGCGCTCTATCGAGCGAATCACGGGCATCCATCGAGACACCATACTCAACGTCCTTGTATTAGTTGGCGAGCGCTGTGAGCGGCTAATGGAGCGAACCATCAACGGACTGCCTGTGCGTGACATTCAATGCGATGAGATTTGGGGATTTGTCGGATGCAAAGAAAAGCGCAATGCGAGCGGCGACCCGCTACGCGGTGATGCTTACTGCTTTGTCGCAATCGAGCGCAATACGAAGCTGGTCTTGACCTGGCATCTTGGACGCCGCACGGCACGCGACACAGAGGCATTCACCGAAAAGCTGAACGAATCCACAAAGGGTAATTTTCAGATCACCACGGACGGCTTCAAGGCTTACCGCGATGCCGTCAGCTACAGCTTGGGAACCCGCGTTGACTTTGCCCAGCTCATCAAAGTATACGCAGCCAGCCAAGAGGAAACCCGCTACAGCCCTGCCGAAGTAGTTTCAACAGAGATAGTCCCAGTCATCGGAAATCCCAACCCGGATAAGATTTGCACCAGCCATGTTGAACGCCAGAACCTTTCGATCAGGATGGGAATGCGCCGGATGACGCGGTTGACGAATGCTTTCAGCAAGAAGTGGCAGAACCTCAGAGCCGCTTACGCGCTTTGGTTCGCGTATTATAACTTCTGCCGCGTCCATCAATCCCTGCGCGTGACGCCCGCGATGCAAGCCGGTATTGCAGGTCGCGTTTGGGGGATTATGGAGCTTGTAATTTGAGCAGATTTAATTACTTAGCAGTACCCCTTGACATTGTGCTGATTCTTGGCATCTAATCTGGCGTAAGGTCTAAACGCAGAGAGGTGAACTGTGTCTACGATTCAGATGCCAAATATCGAGTTTGGTTTAACTATAATGTCAGCGAGAGATGACCAGACGGGAGCATGGATAGGTTATATCCCCTTGCTCAGGCTATATTCGCAAGCATCCGAGGAAAAGCATCTCAAAGACGTTATGTGCCAAACTGCGATGTCCTTTATAGGAATCTGCTGGCATAGAAAGATTTTGGATAAGGTTTTACGTGAAAGAGGGATGAGGAAACGAGATGGGGAAACCTTAGAAAGAAGAAAGAAAGCCAGGGGGCAATATATCATCGTTGGCGGCCAAGCTGGACATGATACTTATCAAGATGTTCCCATTGAGCTGTTAGCGGGAAAGCAGACCTTAATCGAGTGCCAGCGCTAGCTCTTGTTACTCCAGAACAATTGCGTAAAATTGTTGAGGCTGACGGGTTCAAGGTTGTATTTGAAGATCAATACAACTGGTGGTTTGCGCGTACCGTCCTTGACGTTCCATTCAACATCCCGAAACAAGCCGGTGAGGATGGAAACGTTTCGTTTGCCGTCATGGAAAACGTATTATTCGAGGCCCATATAGACGATCATAGATATTTTGCTCTCAAAGAAATAGTCTTTGGTGAGAAGAAGCTGCCAAACTAATCCATCAGTTGCTCAATTTTTACCCCTCCCCCAACACACTCTTAGGACACCACCGGATTTTTTTATTGTATTTAATAACGCCCGAAAAATTATCAAATACAATAAAAATCCAGCGCTTGGGACCCGCCGATCCTCCCCTTTCCGGCCACCCCTTCATTTAAACCCCTAGCCCCGCTTATCCCTGCCAGCCGCTCAAACGACCTCGCACCTGGCCACCCTCTAGTGGCCCATTTTATCTCCGACCTCTTAAATTGCCTCCTGGCGAGAATAGGGGGAGGCTTTGCTGTTTAGGGTTTTCAGGCTTTGGGACTGAGGCAGGATGACAACGTGGAGTAACCGCGGGGAACCTCCCCCTATTAAGCTGACATAGCTGCGTACTGTTCGATCTTGGTCGGGTCCGTCAATCCAAGCTGGTTGATGATCTTCATAAGTGTGTTGGGGTAATTCGGGTCGGTGCTGTAATTCGCGTGGCTTGGATTGGGAGTCTTTCTATCCTCGTCCGTCCAGGGGCCCAGCGCTTCGCAGAGAGCTGCAAGCCCTAGTCCCAGCACGTCACGAACGCATTGCCACTGCGTAAGGATTGCGGCGTGGTCCGCGATGTAGTCCGCGACGGTGGGGTAGGTCTGGAAGGTTCCCGGCACGACCTGGCTTTCACCTGAAATCACTTCCCGGGTCTGTACGGAATATGCCGGCCACTGCCGGAGGTGGTACTTGATCCCCCCGTAATTGTTGATGGGTGGCTTCGAAAGGCTGGAGGCTCCCCAACCGGTCTCCAAGACAGCCTGCGCCACCGTCACAATCGAGATCTGGCGTTTATAGGGCTGCTCCGTGGACGCTTCCCACTGGAGGCAAGCCGCGCAGAACGGCGAAACGAATGCTTGTTGTTGTGGCGTCATGCTGCGGTCCTTTCCAAATCAGCTACCACGCTGGCCCGAGGTGGATAATCGCCATGTCGGGCTGGCTCAAGTCCTGATTGTCCAAGTAGGCTTCCGGCATCCACAGCAAGCCGTTCCATCCCCAAGCAGGC
>DATKMG010000179.1:0-2660 GCA_035541995.1 Terriglobia bacterium | reverse complement strand
CTCATATCCCCAGCCACACCAATTGGCGCTGTAATCAGCATTGGATGCTTTTGGCAACTTCCATCCGCACTGTTGCAGCGCACTGGACCAGAGATGCAGAGATTCATAATAATCCCCGGAATGAACCATGACAAAGCTGGTCGGTGTTGAGTACGCTTCGCCAGGTTTCAGGGTGATACCGGGCTCCAATGCCATGGAAACATGGATGCGGCCGTCTTTGGCGACTTGGACGGGCAGAGAGAGGACCCGTGGTAAAGATTCCAGGTGGCCTACAGCTTCTCCCACTCTCGAAGTCCAGAAATCTACAACCGGAATGCCACCGCCCTGGCCCTTTGGGCCCGGCCCGCCCATCAGGTTGGGCTGGGAGAAACTCTTGGGAATCCGCAAAATCTCTTCTTTACCCCAATCATAGCTCGAGCCTTGAAAAGACCAGAGGTCATGTGGAGCCCCTGTAGGATCGATCAGAGCTGCATTGAGACGGTGCCGTTGAGTCACAACCTGGTCAAGCCTAATATCCTTCGAGCCAACGTTCCTGTATGTTGCGGTGGTGAGGGCCAGGGTGGGAAAGCTGTCATAAAGCTCCGCGACGAGCACTTCCTCGATGTCGCCCGCAGCTCCGGATGAACTACGTCCTGTGATTTCCACCCTCTTGCCGAGGGTTCCCAGCTTGCCTTGAGCATCCGAGAACTTAGCGCGGTCCAAATCGAAATGGAATTCCCCGATCTCCTTGCCGGCACTCAATAGGGAGTCACCGGAAACCGGGAGGCCGGCATCCGGCTCATCCAAGGTTAGACGATTCCCATCCTGGAGGAAGAACGCTTGCACGTACCCAGACGGCCCAATATCAAATTCAGCTGACGTTGACTTTAACAGCACAGGGCTACCCCCAGCCACTGTCACCGTGATCGCTGACCGTGCCACTTTTTCCTTAGCAGGCGGAGGTGCTGCCTTACTGCATGCCATGGCACTCAGAGCAAAACTGCCCAAGAGCACGAGCAACATCCTCTTCCATAATTTCTTGATACGAACATGTGATCGACCACCCGGCACACTACGATTCAAAAACTGGTTTGAGATAACGTAGCAACTCATTGGCCGCTCCTTCCTCGCGTCCCTTTGAACTGGCTAAAGATGCGCTCTGCATTCTGGTGATACACTTTCTCCAGGATGGGGTCAGGTAGCTCGAGCCCATAAATCATCCACCTCCCCAAGGATGGATAATCCCAGTGTTCGAAGTATTCGTCTCCGGTTTCCAGCCACCGGAAGTGGTTGCGGTACATCTCCTCAGTGACGGTGTAATCAGTGCCAAAAAGAATGCGGTCCTGATACTCCCGGAAAAACCGCGCAGCCCGGCGGGGTTGACGGCCCAGTTCTGCCTCGCGCGCTCCGAATTCGACAAAAACGTTGGGGAGCTGTTTGAGTAACTCAGAAACATAATCAAGGTTTTCCGGCCAGCTAGCAACGTGGAGAGCAATAAAGGTTGTATTCGGGTGTTTGGCGAACATCCTTTTTTGGGCTTCGAGGATCTGCGGCAAGCTGGGAAATCTCTTCGGATCTGAGAATTGCCAGGATGGCTGTCCAATGAGCTCTTCGTATTGCTCGTTGGTTTCATTCACTGGTCGGAAGAATGCTTCGGGGTCGGCAGAGTGGATGGCGACCGGCATTCCCACGCGGCCGCACTCCTCCCAGATGGGGTCGAGGCGTGGATCGTCCACCGGCACGAGTCTGCCGGATTTGTCACGAACCTCGAGGCCCAGATCCTTCATAACCTTTAGTCCCTTAGCACCACGTTTCACTGCATCATCGATTTGCCGGACCATCTGCTGGCCAAAATCAGGGTCGTCGAACTTGCTCCAGTCCAGCTGTGTAAACACCATGAAACGGTCGGGATAGGGCCTCACCATTTCATCAATCACCCGCTGTAACTTCTCCCCCCACATCCCGGTGAGAATACAGATCGTTTTGATGTTGCATCGATCCATGACTTCAACCACCTTGGCCGCCGGCAAATGGTCGGTGTTGACCCCCATGGCATCGTTGACGTGGTTGTGAACATCAATGACGGGAAACCTTGCTCGCAGGACGTTGCGAACGTCAGTATGAAGCATCGGTTGCGGCCTGAAATCTCTCAAGAGCAGAGTCTTCTTTTCTTCGGCACCCTCTACGATATCGTACCGGATCTGGCCCACGGCGGGCCAGGCTCTGGCAAAGATCAGGAATGCGAATACAATCCAAAACCCTTTGGGTTTAAGTGTCGGTAGGCCCCATCTCCCACAAATACCCGTGAGAGCATGGGGCCGGAAACAAGTTCTCCTGGCGGGCGGGATGCCCGAAATAGACAGTACCCATCGAACCATTTACCCTTCCTCCATTCAGAAGACGATCTTCAAGCCGAACTGGATGTTGCGAGGATCGCTGACTTCTCCGTTCCACATGCCAAACGTCGCGCCCGAAACGTCCGTGTCAAAGATGGAAAAACCGGACCAAGCGTCACCCTCGCCTCCTCTGGCGGTGAAACAGTGCCAGTTCCAGACATTGAAGAACTCGGCCCGAAACTGGAGGTTGATTCCTTCACTGATCCGGGTGTTTTTCAACAACGACAGATCATGGTTGTGGTAACCAAATCCGCGAACGTTGGACATGCGAGGCCCTTGCCCCCA
>DATKMG010000178.1:0-11827 GCA_035541995.1 Terriglobia bacterium | reverse complement strand
AGAAGCAATGCCGGTCCCGGAGGACCTGGACTGGGATCTCTGGATAGGACCGGCTCCCTACCGCCCCTACAACGAAGTTTACCTGCCGGGGCCAAAATGGTATCGGTGGTGGGATTTTGGCAACGGTACCATGTCGGATCTCGGCAGTCACTGGATTGATCTCCCCTTCTGGGCTCTCAAACTGGATGCTCCTCTAACTGTTGAAGCCAGTGGTCCCCCGCCTCATCCGGAGATTGCGCCTGCCTCGATGAGTGCTAAATACACTTACAATTCTCGCGGTGAGCTGCCACCCTTGACTCTGACCTGGCATCAGGGAAGTTCCAAGCCGGAGATCTGGAAAGAGAAAGGGATTCCTCAATGGGGTAACGGCGTCTTATTCATTGGAAAGACAGGGATGCTGCTGTCGGACTATAGTAAACATGTGCTCCTCCCGGAGAAGGAGTTTGCCAACGTTGTGCGGCCGCCTCAAACGATTCCGCCATCCATAGGTCATCAGGAGGAATGGATCAATGCCTGTAAAACGGGCTCCCCTACCACCTGCCACTTCGGTTATTCCGGCCCGCTGACTGAAGCCAATCATCTCGGGAACGTAGCCTTCCGTGCCGGCAAGAAAATCGAATGGGATTCAATAACGCTTCAAATACCCAATGCCCGGGAAGTGGAGAAGTATCTGCAGCAGCAGTATCGAGAAGGATGGTCTTTGGGCTGAAATCAGACAAGCAGGGAATTGTTATGATGCACCAGTACCAACGGCCGCAACGAATGTTCAATCGCTCCAAACCTTTGAACCCGGATCTCCTCGTGGAAATCGAGTTGTGGTAGCCACGGTTACCGCCCGAAGGCGGTAACCGTGGGCATTCATTTCCCTTTGAAAAACTCTCCATTGATTCAAGTAGCGAACCAATCATTGTTACACCCGCTTTATTATTCATCCGCCCATACGCACTAAATCCATTTGCCTTCAGCCCTGAAACTGCCACAAGATCATAGGAGCCCCACAGGACCTTGTGTTTTCCACCGCCTTGGCCATTGAAACCTTTTTGTACCATGTGTCACTAACTCCTAAGGAGAAGCATCGGGTCCCCATGCTCTGACGGAGGCGATGCCGTGCAATTGACCATACAGCCTAAGGCTATTCCATGTGAATGTCCGGGAAGAGGCACGTGTTAACGGACTGCGTCGTTCTGGTACTCGCGCCAGGCAGCTGCTTCTGCGGCTCCATGAAACAGCTCTTCTCTGAGGAAGGATGGAAAGGAAATGTGGATCATTCAATGGCTTGAGAACTGCAGACAGGACTTTCACCACGGCGTTCGGCTCCTGATCCGAAACCCCGGGTTTAGCGCGGTCGCAATCCTGACCCTGGGATTGGGCATCGGGGTAAATACAGCAATCTTCAGCGTGGTGGAAGGGTTGCTGTTGAAGCCACTTCCCTACCATGACCCCGAACGCCTGGTGGTCCCCGCCACAATCTTTCAGCGTCTCAAGACAGATCGGGGGAGTGTGGCTTACGCCGATATCCTGGATTGGAAAGCCCAGGCTGAACTCTTCGAGGCGGTCTCCGCCTTCAACGGGATCAGTACTGATGTGACAGGCGGCGAAGAGCCGGAACGAGTCCAAGGACTTGCTGTAGATGAGGACTACTTCCGCGTCATGGGGAGGCCTTTGCTGTTCGGCCGTCCATTCACTGCGGCGGAGAACCGTCCCGGCGCTGACCGGGAAGCTGTGTTGGCGTATGGCTTCTGGATGCGGCGGTTTGGAGGGGATCCCCACGCGGTAGGCAGCCGGATCGAAATGAGTGGTGTTCCATTCACGGTTATTGGAATTGCTCAAAAGGACTCCACGTGGCCTCCAGAGGCTGAAATCTTCCGCCCGCTCGGCATCGCCCCCGATGCGGACTTTATGCGCAGGGATAATCACATCTTCGGGGCGTTGGCACGGTTAAGGTCGGGGGTTTCGCTTCAACAAGCTCAGGCCAAGTTAACAATAATGGGCGCTCAAATCGCAGAACGGAGTGTCAACCGTGCCGGCACCAACTGGAAGTTGCACACCTTGACTGCCTACATCATCGGACCCACCTTGCGACAGACACTACTGGTCCTTCTTGGGGCAACCCTGTTTGTTCTGCTCATCGCTTGCGTCAACGTGGCCAACTTGTTGCTGGTTCAAGGTGCGGTCCGGGGACGCGAGGTAGCCATTCGGAACGCGCTAGGCGCGAACTGGAAGCGGCTGACTGCCCAATTCCTGACCGAGAGTGCGCTACTCTCGGCAGCCGGAGGATCGATCGGCGTCCTGGCAGGCTATTGGGGGCTTAAAGGCTTGATTCATTTCGCTCCTTCGGAGGTCCCTCAGCTGGACCGCGTGCATGTCGACTTGAGTGTGCTCGGCTTCGCTGCCGGGCTATCTCTGGCGACCTCGATTCTGGCCGGCCTGCTACCGGCAATCAGCGCGGTCCGTTTGGTGCCGGTGCAGTCGTTGCATGAGGCGAGTCGTGGCGCTTCGAGTGGCCCCCGCGGCAGCCGGCTTCGCAGTCTGCTCGTCGTCTCGGAATTGGCAATGGCCATCGTACTGCTTACCGGGGCCGGATTGTTGATCCGCAGTTTCAGCCAGATGCGACAGGTTAATCCCGGTTTTCCCACCAGGAACCTGCTCACCATGCAGATTTCTCTGCCGCGCGTGCGTTACCAGGAGCCGCCACAAATTGCCGCAGGACTCGAACAAATTACGGATGCGATTCGCCGCACTCCTGGGGTTCTCTCAGCGTCTGCAACCAGTTCTCTTCCGGTCGGTGGTGGAGGATTCTATCTCGGCCGCGTTTTTCTAAAGGAGGGACAACCGGAACCGCCGACTTCGACGGATACGGCTGCAGCATGGAGCGTGATTCATCCGGACTACTTCCAGACGATGCGCATCCCGATTGTTGCGGGACGTCCCTTTACAGATCGTGACACGAGCGAGTCTACCCCCGTCATTATCATCAGTCAGTCCATGGCGCAGGAGATGTTTCCGGGTGAGCAGGCTCTTGGCCGGCGCATCCGCTCCTGGCGGGACGAGAACAAATACCGGGAAATCGTGGGCCTGGTGGATGACCTGCGCTATGACGGGATTGCCGAAGACATCAGAAATACCGTTTACGTGCCTCACCAGCAAGATGCCTGGCGCTCACTTGTGTTAGTGGTGCGAACCGCAACCGATCCCAACGCACTTCTTAATTCGATTCGGGGCCAGATCTGGTCCATCGACAAAAAGCTCTCGATCTCCGAAATTCAAACCATGGATCAAATTATTGATATTGAACTCGCACGGCCGCGATTCAGCATGTTCCTGCTTGGCCTCTTCGGTGTGACTGCTTTGGCTCTGGCCGCCATCGGAACCTATGGCGTAATGGCATACAGCGTGACGCACCGCACAAGGGAGATTGGCATCCGGATGGCCTTGGGTGCGAAAAGGTTGGACGTACTCCGCGGCGTGACCGGGGGCGCAGTCCGGTTGGCTGTTGCCGGCGTCCTGTGCGGCATCCTGGGAGCTCTGGTACTGACCCGCTTGATGCAGACGCTACTGTTCAACGTAAGCCCGACAGATTCCCTGACTTTCGCCCTGGTCCCGGCGGTGCTGATCCTGGTCACGCTCGCAGCTGCCTATATCCCGGCCCGACGGGCTGCAAGAGTGGACCCCGTCGTGGCACTGAGGTATGAATAAGCCAGTGCTTATGTCAGCGGGGTTGTAAGCTGGACCGTGAGGACGGATTGCGCGCCACTACCAGGCTGGTCATTATGTCTCTTTGGTCTGGCCTCAGGATCTTTCCCGTCGACACCTCATGCTGTAACTGACCTGCTGCCGATTCCCTACAGTTGCAATTAGGATGCAATTCAAAGTGCGACAGGTCATTGGGGAAGACCTTAAATCATGTTGTCCCGAAGGGACACTAGAGAGTAGCCGGTGGTCACGCGCCAGTGCGCGGTACCACCGGAATTTCTCCCCGAAATGCGTTAGAACTCCGCAGGGGTTCCAGAAATCCCGCCTCCCTGCCGGGACGCCAGGAAATTCAGGGAAACGTTAGTTGACCAGTGATGGCGCACCTGGCCTCCGGCTCGGTCCTTGTCGCTGGCTACTCCCCTCCTGAAGGCTTCTCAAGCCTTCGGCTTTGGGACCCACTTTGAATCGCACCTTTTGTGCTTGTGTCAACAGTTGAAAAGTCCTATAGATATGGCGCTCAGAGGTCGAAATCGTTTTCTACGAAACTTGCTCCACGGTCACAAGCTAATGCAAACCGCAGGAATCAAACGCCATTTCCCAAATCACCTGTTGCCGGCCTTGCTGGCGACGGTCCTGGTTCTAGTGGTTTCCCTTTCGGCGTCGGAGCCGACGAAACGCATTGCCAGCGCTTTACAGCCGTTTGTTGATAATCATACGCTGGCGGGTGCGGTGACGCTGGTGGCATCGAAGGAGAAGATCCTCAGTCTGGAAGCCGTGGGCTGGGCGGATATCGCCGCATCGCGACCGATGAAGACGAATGCCCTTTTTTGGATCGCCTCGCAATCCAAACCGATGACGGCCACGGCCCTGATGATGTTAGTAGACGAGAACAAGGTAAACGTCGATGATCCGGTGGAAAAGTACTTGCCGGACTTCAATGGGCAATGGCTGGCTGTGGAACAGGATAAGGAACACATCCTTCTGAAGAAGCCGACTCGTTCCATCACGGTTAAAGATATTCTCTCTCACACCAGCGGCCTGCCTTTCTCGTCACGGTTGGAACACAAGGGGGACGCGCTCAAGATCGATCGGCTTTCTCTGCGCGAGGCCGTTCTCAGCTATGCATTGACTCCTCTGAACTTCGAGCCGGGAACGAAATACGATTACAGCAACGCCGGTATCAACACGGCGGGCCGCATCATCGAAGTCGCGAGCGGGATGCCGTATGAGGAGTTCATGGCCACGCGTCTGTTCAGACCGCTGGGTATGGTGGACACAACTCTCTGGCCCAGCCAAAAGCAAATCGGGCAGCTTGCCAAGTCGTACAAGCCCAACGCAGACAAGAATGGCTTGGAGGAGACGCCCATCGACCAACTCTCCTATCCGCTCACGGATCGCAACCGCGGCCCCTCTCCTGCCGGGGGCTTCTTCAGCACGGCTACAGACCTTTCTGTTTTTTGCCGCATGATTCTCAACGGGGGTATTTATCGAGGAAAACGCTATCTCTCAGAATCTGCCGTAGGCCAGATGACTTCTACGCAGACGCGCGATCTACCCCAGGCTTACGGCTTCGGCTGGAGCACGGATCGAAAGCCTGGGAGCAGTTTCGGCCACGGGGGGGCCTATAAGACAAACATGCAGATCGACCCTCAGCGCTCGCTCATTACCATCTTCATGGTGCAACACGCAGGCTACCCCGGTCCTGACGGAGACAAGATCCTGTCTGCATTCAAGAATGCCGTCGTGGAGAAGTTTGGGAAATAGCTGATAAAGAGACCCTAGATCGTCTCATCGATATTGGCAAATGAATGGTGAAATCCCGTGTATTAGCCGCCCGGCCAAACCCATATTCCGATTCCGCAATTCTTACCCGTGCTGGACGTCACTTTTGCTTGCGCACATGGGGGAATGAGGTTGACTCTCTCCCAATATCAGGATATAAGAGACACATCCAATCCCAATAAAACGAGGAGGAGTATCCCTATGAAACACGTAAGGTGTGTGTCCGGTTGTATTGTCTCCATTGCCTTCCTGGTCCTTGCAATCCCGACCCTGCGGGCGCAAGACATGGTGAAGGTGGCCCCCAAAAACTGCAAGGTGCTGCTCGACAATGATCGAGTGCGAGTGACCCGGGTTGTACTCAAACCGGGCGACAAGCTGGAGATGCATTCGCACCCGGCCACTATTGTCTATTCGCTGAGTGGCGGAAAGGTGAAGTACACATCACCTGACGGCAAGAGCGAAGAGCGTGAGATCAAGGCTGGTACGACTCGATGGTCAGAGCCCGAGACCCACGGCACCGAAAACATCGGGACTACCGAGAGTCGGGCTCTCGTCATTGAACTGAAGAAATGAGAGGGGTCAGAAAGTAAGCGTTTGAACGAGTGTCACCCGGCAGCTGGCACCTTCCGATGGGCAGAATGGGTAACCGTGAAGTGCCCGCTCTCAATTGGGTATCTTCCAAACATTGGAAGCTGGCGACTGTTGTCCAACAATAAATAGTCTGAGTGATGCAATGTTCGTCTCATATGTGCCGGCAGTCAGCCGGCTAGAGACTCAATCGCCCGCACCGCGTCCGCCGAAAGCGCCAGGCCGAGACTGGCCAGGTCCTCTTTCATGTGACCGGCGTTGGATGTGCCGGTCAATGGCAGGATGCCGATCAGCCGTGCGAAGCTGAATACAATCTGAGCCGGAGTGACTTTAGCGCGAGCAGCGAGGCCGATGACCAGAGGAGAATGCAATACCTCTGCATTCGCGGTGAGAAGCGAGAAGCCCTGATACACGATCTTTCGCTCCTTGCAAAATGCCCGGACGTCGCGGTCCCAACCGAGGCGCGCGAAACATCGGTTTTGCACAAAGGCAGGGGCCTCGGCGTGGACCGCCGCCATCTGTTCAAGCTGCTGCAGAGAAACATTGCTTACACCGAGGAGACGCGTACGACCGGCATCCCGCTCCTTCATCATCGCTTCCCACGCATCGATGTCAGTATGGGTCCAGTCGAACCGGGAAGAGGGCCCATGCAATACGTAACCGTCGACGTAATCGGTCCCGAGATGATCGAGTGAGCTGGCCATCGATTGAGCCACTTGAGCGGAAAGGCTGGCCGCAGGATCGTAGGGCAGTCGGTGGTCCTGACCGGACTGATAGGTGAATTTCGTCTGTAAAAAGAGATCTGCACGCGTTACTACCCCCGCGCGAAAGGCAGTGGCCAGGCCCTGGCCCACTCCGGCTTCGAAATAATGCCGCGGCTGATTGGCCGTGTCGATGCCTCGAAAACCCATCTGGACCGCAAGCTCAGTGAGGGCCGGGGTGCGGTCTTCCTTCCAGGCAGTGCCGTAAAGGAAATCGGGGACGACTGGAGGCTGTTCGGTTGGCATCGAGGTATTCTGCTTTGAACTTGTCATTCGGGCAAACGCACCTCCCTCATTGGGTGCAACCCGAATGAGGGACCTTATTTAACCTGCCTAAGGAACCATTCCCGGCAGCCAGTATGCCTGCGCCAAAGCCACGAGACCAAGCATGAAAGCGAGCAAGACACTGTGCCAGAAGGTACCGCGCAGGATTCGGCCTTCCTGGCCGATCAGAGCGACGGTCGTGACTCCGACCGCTATATTTTGAGGCGAGATCATTTTCCCGGTGACCGCTCCCGAAGAATTCATGGCAGCCAGCAGCACCGGGCTTAAATGAAGCTGGTGAGCTGCTGCCACTTGCAGATTGCCGAATAACAGGTTGCTGGCAGTGTCACTGCCGCTGAGGAAACACGCCACCCAACCCAGGTAGCTGCTGACCAGAGGAAAGGCCGGGCCTATCCGTGCCACAGCAGCCCCCAGCGTGTAGGCCATTCCCGAATAGTTGTAAAGATAAGCCAGGCCGACAATCATCATGACGGTCAGCCCGGGAAGTCGCAACTGGCGCAGCGTCTTGGATCCGGATTTCAGCACGACCTGAAAACCAGCTCGAATGCAAAGTGCCGTTAGCACGGTCGCGGCCAGAACCGCGGTCCCTATGCCAAGAGGCTGGAAGGAGTAAAGTGCCGAGTAGGGTTTCTGGTAAAGGGTGATAATCACGTTATTATGCAGTTTGGGTATTGGAATTATGATCTGGCCCACCTGGAATAGCTTGAGGTAAGACCACAAGACCATCACTGCGGCCAGCATCACCCAGGGTAGCCACGCCACAATAGCTTGCCTGGAGGAGAGGGCAGGGGGATCAGGATCTGCAACTGCAAGCGGGGCCGGAGATCTCTCGCCCAACTGGTTTTGGCTTGTACCGTCCGGAACCCAGAAGCGGAGAAAAGTCACCAGGGCGGCGATCGAAGCCGATGCGGCGATGATGTCTGTCGCGTAAGGTCCCCACAGGTTGGATACCAGGAACTGAGCAAGGGCGAAGGTGCTGCCGGCGACCAGCGCAGCCGGCCAGGTTCGTCTCAAGCCCTGGCCCCGAGCGACTACCCAAACCAGATAAGCCGGAAGGATGAAGGAGAGAAAAGGAACCTGTCTCCCGGCCATGGAGGAGAGCTGGTAGAGGTCAAGTCCCGTTACTCCAGCCAGCGCAACAATGGGAAGGCCCAGTCCCCCGAAGGCTACCGGCGCTGTGTTCGCAATCAGCGCGACAATGACTGCCCGGCGAGGTTCAAGACCGAGACCGGCCAGCAGACAGGCGGTTACCGCTACCGGCGTGCCGAAACCCGCACTGCCTTCCAGGAGAGCCCCGAAACAGAAAGCCACCAGAATCGCCTGGATACAGGGGTCTCCAGAGGCATGCTCTTCCATCCAGCGCCGAAGCAGCTCGAATTTTCCCGTGTCTTGCGTGAGGTTGTAGAGCCACAGACCGCCGAAGACGATCCACAGAATCGGCCAGACCGCATAAATGAACCCATAGACAGCACTCCACAGGACGAGGGTCAGCGGCATGTGCCAGATGAGCAGCGCCAGCAATCCCGCCGTTCCCAAACCCCACGCCGAGGCGAACAGGCCGCTCTTGCGATAGCCTCCCATCAAAACGAGGACCAGAATGAGGGGAACCGCGGCTACCAGCGCAGATAGCGCAATGGAATGGAGCGGGTTTAGCGGCTGCGGCCAGACCACAGCAAGCACAAAGTCCATTGGAGGCCCTCCCGCACATAACATCAGGGTTAAAAACCGTCACTGAGGTGATTCATCCGCCGTCCAAATTTCTATTTCCCGGGGCCCGGAACAGCTTGGCGATTTTTTTGAGGCGCCGGTTTTTCTTTATGCCCCGCCGCGCCGGCCTGCGTCGTTACGGGGTGCTTCGGGCGCTCGTCCACGAAGAGTTGGAAAATGTCCGGCCGGGCATAATGGCCGACCACATCCAGGTCGTACTTGCCGCGGATGATTTGCCCGCGATCGATCTCGGCAGTCAGAATCACTTCGTCTTCCATGTCAGGCCCTGCCAGAAAATTACCGAACGGATCAACGATACAGCTGCCTCCGCGGGTGATGATCGCTTCGGGAGCTTTGCCAAGGAGTGAACTGTAATCATCTGGAAAATCACGCCGCCGGTTGAACTGGTTCGAGGAAAGCACGAAGCACCGCCCCTCTACTGCGATGTGCCGCATTGAAGCGATCCAGGAGTCTCGGCTGTCGGCTGTGGGCGCGCAATAAATCTCGATGCCCTTGGCGTACATCGCCGTTCTCATTAAGGGTAAGTAGTTCTCCCAACAGATCACTGCGCCGAGCCTTCCTAACGGCGTCTCGAAAACCGGCATCGTGGAACCGTCGCCGAACCCCCAAACCAGGCGCTCAGATCCAGTCGGCATGATCTTCCGGTGCTTGCCCAGAAAGCCTCCATCGGAGGCAAAGAACAATACCGAGCAGTAGAGAGTGCCCCCGCTCCGCTCGACGACACCGATGACAAGGTAAATGCCGTTGTCCCGCGCCGTCCGGCCTAGATCTTCAACGGCTGGACCGGGGACGTCCACACTGCTCTCCCAATAGCGACGGAAGTCTTCGCGGCCTTGCTCCGACCGTGAACCGACGACTGCACCGAAATCGAGCCCACGAGGATAGGCGGAGACAAACGCCTCGGGGAAAAGCACCAGCCGGGCGCCTTGAAGAGCCGCATCGCGTGCGAGGGCCCTGACTTTCTTCAGGGTCTGTTCACGATTGAAGACAACGGGTGCTGCCTGGACGACAGCCACTTTGACGGGCTGCTTGCCCAGTCGCGCCTTCTTTACTTCTCGGTCGGGTTGTTTCATAGTTCAAATAGAAGTGTCACCACTCAATGGGCGGGAGGCAAATTTGAAGTGGGACCGTATCCGATCTGAAGAGTCTTTAAATCGGGGAGCGCCGACCGGGTCAGGAGTCCCCCCACTGCAGGTGGTCAATGGCAAGAAAACGCTTATTGACGCTGCGCGGGTAAGAAAGAATAAGATGGAGGTCGCTCTCATTGTGGCCACATCGTATCAGGCAGTATGAGGCTGTCAAGCAACAAATTCTGCCTATATCGCCACTTGTGAAAAAGGAGCCTTATGAACAAACGCCTGTCCATTTTTCTAAATGGGACTGCTCTTTCAATAGGCATGACGATGATGCTGGCCGGCCAATCCGCGGACTTTCAGCACGGGGACTTGAAGGTATCGGCAACCGGGCGATACCTGGTGTATGCGGACGGCACGCCGTTCTTCTACCTGGGCGATACGGCCTGGGAGTTGTTCCACCGGTTGACCAGGGAGGAATCCGCCAGGTATCTCGAAAATCGCTGCCAGAAAGGGTTCACCGTCATCCAGGCAGTCGTTCTGGCGGAACTCGATGGTCTGAACGTGCCGAACGCCGACGGCGAGTGTCCCCTGGACGACAATGATCCGACCCGGCCCAACGAGGCCTATTTTGCACACGTCGACGACGTTGTTGATCTGGCGCGCCTGAAGGGATTGTATATCGGCATGCTGCCAACATGGGGCGACAAAATCGTGAAGATGTGGGGCGGCGGCCCCGAGATTTTCAACGAGCAAAATGCACGAGTCTATGGACGATTCCTAGGCACACGCTATCGCGACCATGTCAACATCATCTGGATTCTGGGTGGGGACCGGCCCGCGGATGGCGTCGTGCCTGTCTGGCGCGCAATGGCGCTGGGACTGAGAGAAGGTGACGGGGGACGGCATCTGATCACTTTTCACCCGAATGGCGAGATCTCCTCCTCGAAATGGTTTCAAAACGAGGAGTGGCTCAATTTCAACATGATGCAGTCAGGTCACTCCGAGCGGAACAAAGCGAACTACTTGATGATCGAGCATGACTACAACCTTGCGCCCGTAAAGCCTACCTTTGACGGGGAGCCGCGTTACGAGAATCATCCCGTGAACTGGAAGCCGGAACAGAACGGATGGTTCGACGCGTACGACGTGCGGCAGGCAGCCTACTGGGCGGTCTTTGCCGGGGGTCTCGGCCACACCTACGGTTGTCACGACATCTGGCAGATGAAGGCACCCGGACGCGAGGCCGTGGGACTGGCGCGTGGGACCTGGATCGACAGCCTCGACCTGCCGGGTGCCGCCCAGATGCAGCATGTCCGCCATCTCATCGAATCGCGGCCATTTCTGTCACGGGTGCCGGACCAGTCGTTGATCGCCGAGTCCCCGTCCCGGGGCCCAGACCACGTGCAGGCGACGCGAGGTGAGGGCTACGCCTTTGTGTATTGTCCGACCGGAAAGCCCGTGAACGTCGCCCTTGGAAAGTTCTCAGGCAGCAAGGTGAAAGCATGGTGGTACGATCCGCGCACCGGCGCGGCGCAGTCTATCGGCGTTTACGGCAATGCAGGGCTGAGGACATTCACGCCTCCTGGCACGCCCGGCCGAGGGAACGATTGGGTGCTGGTGCTGGATGACGCAGCCAAGGGGTTTGGGCGGCCGGGCAGGTGACGCTACTGGTCCCAATTGAAATGTCACACGAGAAAGTGTCACCTGGAGGATTTCAGACTCCAGGCGAAAGCCAAACCTGTTGAATACGACAGAGGTTGTGAAGGAAAGAACTGGCGGAGAGGGAGGGATTCGAACCCTCGGTACAGGTTTAAGCCCGTACAACTGCTTAGCAGGCAGCCCCGTTCGGCCACTCCGGCACCTCTCCGATGGGAGGAATACAGCAGGCCGACAACTTGATCTCCTGATTTGTCA
>DATKMG010000177.1:0-4046 GCA_035541995.1 Terriglobia bacterium | reverse complement strand
ACACCTTCTTGGTGTTGGGGGAGAGGGAAGGGGTGAGGGGGTCGAAGCCGTTGACCAGCCAACCACACGCTTCGTTGGCGCAATCTTGGAAAGCGCAACGAAACGCCTGGTTCAGGATTGCTCTAGGATGCCCCCCCTCTCTCCCCGAATTCCCAAAAGGCAGGTCATTCGGGGGGAGAGGAGTTGAATCTCGTTGAAACCCTCACCCAGGGCGGCGCTCGGGGCTCCTGCCCGTCGCTGGCCCTGGGCTAGTTTCTTTCGCCCGAACCGGGCTCTGAGAGGAACCGGCGGCATCCTGCCGGCGGACTTCTCGAAAAATGTCCAATCTCCACTTGGCCTGAAAGGCCAAGATTGCGTAGCCCAGGGCCAGCGAAGGAACTTTTGTCCCGAGCGTCGCCCTGGGTCAGTGACTCCCAGGAAACACCCCGAGCTCTGAAGGGGTGGAATAGGAAGCCAGACCCCATCAACCCAATGTTCAGGAGGAAGAGGGTTGCCTGTGAGCAAAAGAACCTCGAGGCTCAAGGTCTCTCTTTCGCCCGTTTCAGGGCTGGGGGCGTGTACGTCACTTTTGAATGCATCCATTGACCATGGTACCGCATTTGCTTAAGCTAATTTGACCGGGTTCAAATCATGAAAACCGTCAAGCCGATTTCTCCAAGTAAGCAGCGCGAGGTATGGGGCGAAGCCGGAATTGGCCCGGGCCGGCCAGAGTTGCTCCGGGAAGTTAATGCACGCCGGGTGTTACGTCTGCTGCGCCTGCTTGGCCCATGTTCGCGAGCAGACCTGGCCCGCCATTCAGGGCTCAGTGCACCCACTATTTCGGATGGAATAGTCTACCTTCAGAAGAGGGGCTTCGTGGAACCGGTGGGGCCGGGCCCTTCCAGCGGAGGTCGTCCCCCTAGCCTACTTCGATTCAATACCAAGCTTGGTTACGTGGCCGGGGCTGACATCGGCACGTCAGTCATTCGAGTGGCGCTGGCGGACCTTAACGGTACCATTCTCGGGAAATGGGTCGGCTCGACCCGCTCGCGCAGCACGCCGGGGCGAGTGGCTAAACTGATTGCGGCTGGAATACGGGAGCTGCAGACTCAATATAGAATCCCGCAGGAAAAGCTTGTGTCACTGGGGGCAGGTGTCCCGGGAATCACGGATGTTAAAGCCGGCATTGTTCTTTCTGCACCCATACTCCCTTCCGGATGGCAAGCAGTACGTCTGGCCCAACTCGTTGAACATGGAACTGGAATTCCTGTCACTGTCGAGAACGATGTGAACCTGGCTGCAATCGGGGAAAGCTGGGTCGGCACAGCTCGCGGGGTGAGGAACTTTGTCTTTCTTACCATCGGGACAGGAGTCGGAGCGGGTGTCTTTATTAATGGCCGCTTGTACCACGGTTCCGATTGGGCGGCAGGCGAAATTGGCTACCTATACGTTCCAGGAACCGATGAGGCACCTCTGTCCATTGGTCATCCGGGATCACTGGAAAGCATCATCGGCGCCCGGGGAATTCGACGCTCCTGGCAGAAGCTCTGCAAAGGAAGCCGGAAGACCGGCAGGCAGAAGGCTGGTTACAGCAATGTGGCAGAGATTTTTGACCTGGCGGAGAAGGGGGATCGCCGAGCGAGCATGCTCCTCCAACAGACGGCCCGGATTCTGGCAGACGCGATCACCGATGTTTGTGTCATTCTGAACTCCTCACTCATCGTGCTTGGAGGGAGTGTCGGATCGCACCCGGCTCTCCTTGAAGCTACCCGCCGGATCCTCGAACACAATGATTTTTCACGTCCGCAACTGGCGTTGAGCATTTTAGGGGGTGAGGCACCGCTCTTGGGCGCCATCTGGCTGGCATTGAAGGCGGCTGAAAGCATACTCCTGCCGTCGGCAATCGACCCTTCTCTATCCCTGGCCTCCGAGGATACGCCCGTCATCTTCCAGTCCTTTTTGGGCTTGCCTCCCTCCGACCTTTCCTCCTGAGGAAGAAGTACTGGCGCAGTCTTGGGGGGGTGGCGGAGGGCGTTTCCTAACACACGGAAGATCTGGTGCGCACCTTCAAGGAGGTTGGCAGCGAGAATTTCGGCGCGCTACCAGTCCCTCGGTGATCTGGCGGCCAATGTCCAGGATGGTGTCGGTTTGATAGGGGCGCACCCCTGTGTGCGCCCACTGGAGGGCGGACGATCATTAACCACAGAGAACACTGAGGACACAGAGGGAAATTATGAGGAAATCTACAGAATCCGATTTTTGCCGGAATTCTGTCGAATTCAGAATTTACTGATTCACCCAAGATTCAGACTCCGTGTACCTCTGTGGGCTCCGTGGTTTATCTTCTTGTCCCGATAACGCCCTTCAGCACAGAATGCCTCACCACCGGAATAATCACACCGACAATGGGTGACCAACACGAGGGACGCCTACACAGACCACCAGGTAGTGACCCACCTGCTCCATGGCCGCTCCCTTCTCCATGGATGAAGAAAACGGCTAAGCGGAATAAGGAGCAGGAATTTATTCGACTACTGGATACATTCTACTCTCAGTCCAGACCCTACGGTAGGCCCTCCGGGACTCTAGACCTTACAATCTGGTAGTCCCAGTGCTGAAGCGCTGGGCTAATTTCGAGTGCTCTTACGGAGCACGTTTTCATAGAAGTTTGACGAGTTGTGCTACACCAGGTCATGTTGTACCCTACTGGGGGTCACCGCATTGCCCCACCTGACCGTCGCCGCGACGTCTTTCAACGTGTTGCGGAGGCATAGAAAGAATTCCTCCGAATTTTTAAAGGCAGGGTGCCATGAAAACGCGAAGACTTTTGTTGGTCACTATCGGCTTGATCGTGGGACTTTGTTCTCTTGCGGACGTAGCTCTTTCCCAAACGAAGAAGATTGTGGTCCGTCCGGTGGAGATTCAGGACGTTCTCCTCAACCCGGGGATGGGTATCACTACTTTTCAACGCTTTAATCACCAGGCAATTTACCCGGATCTGCGCTGGTCTGAAGTGGGACCGGAGGGCAAAGTTGAGGATTCGTCCGCAAAACCCGAATTCCCCGAGACAACAATCGCTTATCTTCGCTGGTTCTGGCGCCAGATTGAACCGGAACAGGGAAAGTACCGGTGGGAGATCATCGATTCGGCTTTGGAAGAGGCAGCTCGGCATCAGCAGCAATTGATGATTCGCATCATGCCTTACGATCAGAAAGACGCACTGCCGGAGTGGTATCGAAAATCCGGGGCCCGGCGTGCCAACAAGGATACGGACCAAGACGGAAAGATATGGTCCCCGGATTCAGACGATCCCATCTACATCAAGACCTGGAGTGCTCTGATTTCAGAATTTGGAAAGCGCTATGATGGCCATCCGTCTTTGGATACGGTGGACATTTCGACGGTGGGCTATTGGGGCGAAGGTTGGGGGCCCTATCTTCCGAGCCGAGAGACGCAAAAGGCTCTTATCGATGTCTTCTTTGAATCTTTCAAAAGGACACGCCTGTTAATGAACTTCGATGTTATCGAAATGTTAGCCTACGGGACCCAACGGGGGGCCGGGTGGCGGCTCGATTGTTGGGGTGATATGGGGAGGCCGGGTCGCACGTTTATGCATATGCTGGACAGCTATCCTCAAGGCGTCGTCGAGGCTGGGGCTCAAGAGGTTTGGAAACGCAGTCCTGTGTCTTTAGAGACATGTGGGACACCCGGTTCCTGGCACAAGAGTCCGAACTACGATCTTCGTTATGTCATGGAACAGGCGCTGCGCTGGCACGCCAGTACCATCAATATCAAATCTACAGCAATCCCTGAAGACTGGAAGGAGCAGTTTCAGGAGTTTCAAAAGAGAATTGGATATCGATTTATCCTTCGGCGATTGGAATATCCGGACACCGTTCGAGCCGGGCAAATGATGCCCATTAACAGCTGGTGGTTCAATGCTGGAGTCTCTCCGATCTACTACGACTACACTCTTGCTTTTCAGATCAATTCCCGGGAAGGAAGCGCCCTCCTGGCCACGCCTGCGGATGTGAAGCAATGGCTGCCCGGCGACGCAGTCTTTGATT
>DATKMG010000176.1:0-17377 GCA_035541995.1 Terriglobia bacterium | reverse complement strand
GAAATGCCCGCCAGTGGCTTGGATCTTGCTGGGCAAGCCAACCCCCAGAGCCCAGCGGGCCATATCCATTTCATGGACGCCCTGGTTGCCCATATCGCCGCACCCATAATCCCACTGCCAGTGCCAATCATAGTGAAGCTGTTTCCGCATCAGAGGCTTCTTGGGGGCCGGTCCAAGCCACAGGTCGTAATCGATGCCTTGCGGAATTGGCTGAGGGCCATGGACTTTCCCGATTGAGGGGCGCCACTTAAAGCACAATCCGCGAGTCATATAGATGTCGCCAATCACGCCCTCCCGCAGCTTCTGAACGGCCTCCCGGACGGCCGGGGCGCCTCGGCCTTGAGTGCCATGCTGGCATAGGCGGTTATACTTACGTGCAGCTTTAACCAGTTGTCTACCCTCCCAGACATTATGCGAGCAGGGTTTCTCGATGTAAGTGTGCTTGCCGGCCTGCATGGCCCAGATCCCACCCAATGCATGCCAGTGATTGGGAGTGGCAAAGCTGACGGCATCGATGCTTTTGTCGTCGAAGAGCTGACGCATATCTTGAACTTGTCTGACCTTGCGACCGGACAGCTTTTCATATTGGCTCGCCCTTTGGCGGAGAACACTTTCATCGACGTCACAAAGGGCCGCAATCACCACTCCTGGTTGTTCGTGGAAGCCTCTAATGTGTTCTACCCCGCGGCCGCGAAGGCCAACAATGGCCACTCGAATGGCGTCGTTGGCGGAAAATGCAGTTTTCGGTCTTACTAGACCCGCTGTGACAACCATCCCGGCCCCAGCCCGGATGCCTGCGCCAAGAAATTGTCTACGTCCAATATCCGTTTTCATTGTCCTATCTCCCATTGATTTTTGGTGTGGATGCATATGCCACTGCCGCGTAAATATTCAAAAGAAGCGCCGCACGGCCATCTCAAACTCACCATCGTGGACGAACATGTAACCGATTCCCCCCTTGGCAAGGAGGATTTTCAAGAGAGAGTGCCCTATGACCTTTTTCAGGTCACCACTGCGGATGAAAATGACATTCAGCCCACAAAGTGGGCAAAGGAGAGTAGCCCAGGGCAAAGCGATCTGTTTTTGGCGAGCGACGCCCTCGGTCACCGTATATCCCCAACTCTTCCTCCTCAATCAGGCACGGGGAGCCCACCCGCGCCTGATCGAGGAGGTGGGCTTTTTGTGAGAATCTTATTCCCAGGGCGTCGCGGTTGGCAGTCGCCTACCGGCTCCTGCTTTTCGCCCGCTGCCCTGGGCTACTCTCCCATGGCCTTTCAGGCCATTTTCATACAAGCCTCTCATGCTCCTTCCAGGAGCACCACGTAACATGAAAATGCTGGAGAACGAGACGAGGGCGTCCCGGCTCCAATTAAGATGGAGACGCCGCGGGGGCGCGGCGCTCATGAAAACCCATTCTCAAGAAAGAGCCTCGAAGACTCCCCGAATATATCCGATCGCGATTGCAGCAGCCGAAGGCCCATCCGGAACATAATCAAATGGCTCGACGGAGACCACTCCGTTATAGGCGTTTCGTTTCAGTGCCTCAAACAGCGGCGCAAAGTGACTGTCTCCTTGACCCGGTGCACGACGGTTGGTCTCGTTGACATGAACGTGCCTGACCAGGCCAGTCGGCAACCAGCGATCCAAGAGGTCGGCCACAGTTTCCTTTTCGGCCAAGCTGGCAGCCCGATGATCGATCATGGTCCGGATGGCCGGGCTTCCAATTGCTTCTACCATTGTGACTGCATCGGCGACGGTATTGATGAAATTGCATTCCTCGGTCGATAGGGGCTCGAGACAGTAGATGACTTCGGCAGCTTCAGCATCAGCGGCAACAGCAGCAAACGTATCACGGGCACGGAACCACGCATCCTGAGGATCGTCGTCGGTCGGGATGTTTCGCTGCGCCGGGGAACCATGCACTAATATCTTGCCACCCAGATCGGCGCACAAACCGATCAGCCCACGCATCACTTCCACTGTTCGTTGACGGACTCCCGGGTCTCTTGAATTGATAGATAATCCTTTCGGAGTTAACAAGAGCCAATGCAAGCCGACGATTTCAATCCCTGCCTCTTCCGCGGTTTGACGAAGCCGATTTCGTTCTTGTGCGTTGAGCAGGTGCGGGTTCTCAGCAAGCGTAAATGGCGCCAATTCAAGCCCATCGTATCCCAGGGTTACGGCTAAGTGGCACTGAGCCTTAAACTCCAACTCCCGGATCACCTCGTTACACAATGCAATTTTCATGGGCGTCGATTCCTGCTCTGCACATAATCTCGATTCTTAAATCACGTCCCGGCGGACTCGATCAAACCCATATTATGAACTACAGTGGCAGTTCGAGCACAGGAAAATCCTGGAGCAAATCCTTTGAAGAGTCTCCCCTAGAGTTATATGATGAAAAAATGACCCTGGCGCCAGCCCAGGACCTTTCTTGTCACGTGCCTGGCGTCAGGGTTTTCGTGAGGTCTCAAGCAGAGTTCGATCTTGGTTTTCGAAAGACAAAAAAATGATTCAGACTTCTATCACCGTTGCGCCTTCTTCCAGGCGGCAATTTCTCAAGTCCGGCTTAATTAGCTTGGCCCCAATGGCTTTAGCTAATCCAGTTACCTCATCGCAGTCAAGTTCCAAGAAGCCCTCCATCTGTCTCTTTTCCAAGCCCCTCCAGGCCCTCAACCCGAAGGAACTGGCTGAGTTTTGTGTGACCCTGGGCGTCGAAGGAGTCGACTTGACAGTACGGGAAGAAGGCCATGTTCTCCCGGAGCATGTAACCAGAGACTTGCCCAGTGCAGTCCGTACCCTCGGTGCTTCAGGGCTCAAGGTTTCGATGATCACCACATCGATTGTGGATCCGGATGATGTGGCAACCGTCCCCATTATTCAAACAGCTGGGGAGCTTGGGATTCCATTTCTGAAATTAGGTTATTACCACTATCAGCAATTCAACGATATTCCCGCGACTCTGCAGCAAGTCCGCAAGAGAGTACAGGCAATTGGCGAGCTCTGTCGACGCCATAAGATTCAAGCCGGGTTCCACAATCATTCGGGCGCTTATGTAGGGGCGGCACTCTGGGACCTTCAGGAAATCCTCCGGGGCGTTCCGGAGGATTGCGTCGGCTCCTACTTTGACGGGGCTCATGCCACTGTGGAGGGCGGCGAAGCCGGTTGGCGCATCGGAATGAATCTGCTTCTCAAGCGAATCAAGATGGTTGCCGTGAAAGATTTCCGATGGCAGCGGACCTCGGGGAAGAAGTATTCCGAGCCGGAGTTTGGCCCGTTGGGTGAAGGGGACGTCCACTGGGACGAGATTTTTGGGTTGCTGAAGAAAGAGAGTTTTTCAGGCCCGATCTCACTGCATGTGGAGTACACCGCCGCGCAAGACAACAGCCGCAAGGAACAGGATAGAGTGATGAAACTGATGAAAAAGGATTTGAGTATTCTCCAAAATGCATTGCGGCAAAGCGGTCTTATGTAACCCGTCCTGCACTCCAGGGACTCTAGATTGGACCTAGACTAACTTCGAAAGACACAATAGGCGTGAAGGAACTCACCACAGAGGCACAGAGGACACAGAGATCATCTGCGTCTGAGTGGTGTCTTTATCGGTTAATTAGATATAGGTAAACCTCTGACTCTGCCGGGGACTCCAGATGTTCCACTTTTGCAGGATTTGTCATGGAGGTTGACCCGCCGAGCAAGACAGCTCCGTCAGGAGCGGTCTGTTTGTAGAGAAAGAGTGTTTTTTTGTTGATGCAACTCCGGAGGAGTGACCTGTAGAGGAGGACCCTGACAGGGACAGGACGCTCCTAGCGGAGCTGAAGGAAAGAAGAAAAGAAAGCACCCTGCTACAAACAGGACACTCCTCCGGAGCTCAAGCAGGTCAATGCAGATGGACCGCTTTGAGCGGTTCACAAATTCAAGCCTCCGGCTTTACAGGAGGTTTTATGACTATGGTCCCGCTCTGTGTACTCTGTGTCTCTGTGGTTAATCCCTAATTTGGATCAGCGATAGTCTTCGACACGCGGTTTTTCGACTCCGGTGATCCCGATCAGGATCGGCAGAGCATTGGAAGGACCTGGGGAACCGACCATCTTCACCGAGACTATTGGCACGTCCGGGCGCGGATTGGTCCACTCACTGGCCCAAAGAACAGCTTTACGGTTTTCCGGTATCATGCCTGCAAGCAGGGCTCGAGCGAAATAACTCATAGGTTCGAACCCGGCATTCCATCGGCTCACCGTTTCCTCGTATCGGATTTCATGACTCGAGACCAGGCCGTCGGCAAAACGGATCTCATATAGGCCTAGCAATTCACTGGACTCATGGGGGAAGTGGGTGGCATCTCCAGCGTGGATGCTCTCCCGACCTCGCTCCGTGGTTGATTGGATAAAGAGAAGAGAAGCCCATTGTCCAGAAACAGGCAATTCTGCTTCGGTTGGCAGATCACCTGGGCGTCTGGCCACCAACACACAGCCGCGGCCCGCAAATTTCTCGGGATCAGCGATCAGAAAGGGGATTCCATTATAGTAGCCTTCGCCGGGTTTCAGTCCCGTTAGGTCCCAGTTACTGCCCTTGAGAGGGTGATTGAGGGCCGATAAGATATCGAGGACATCAAAGCGCATGGGAGTAGCCCGCAGTGAGGGCGGCGGAACGGCCGCGAGCAGACGCCGCGTTTGCGGCATCAGCAGGTTGACCTGCTCCAGGGCTTCATTTCTGGCGGGGTACTGTTTCGACCACATCAGGTTGATCGTATAAGTAGCTTGGGGAATGTTCAGCTTCCCGAGTTGGAATTCCTCCAGGGCACACCAGGAGGAAACCTCGCCGCCCAGCAGGTCACTCCTCTGAGCCCGGGCTGGCCAATCCTTCTCCGAGCCGCCCGCAAAGTTGCCGATAATAAACTTCCAGCCGAGCGTTTTGAAAGTCTCATCTCCCCCGGCAAACCCGGACCAATTCGTAATGTGAATTTCACTGGTCGCTGCGGCCACGATATCACGCGCCTTGCGTGTGTCCGGATATTCATACCGGACTACTCCACCCTCAGAGTTTTTCCCGCCAAAACGGTTGTGACCATCCACGTAATGGTCTCCCCACATCCAGGTTTCGATCCCTCTGTCCTTAAGGTGGCGGTGGATCTTGAGGACATCCTGCGCATAGAGTTCTCCTGCGTCCTTGCCTTTGCAGCGCGGGCAGAAGGCCCCGGCACGCCACTCGTCGTGGCCGATATGGACTCGCTTGGGGTGCAGCAAGTCGATGTACTCATCCATAATATCAAACAGCACTTTGTAGGATTCAGGGTTTGACGGGCAATAAGAGTCTGGCCAGGGCATGTCCGGGTCTTCAGCTAGCTCCCTGTGAGCAGAGGCAATGTAATAAGAGTGCGAGAGTGACTGGATCTCAGGGACGATCTCAAGACCATATTGTTCGGCCCAGTCGGCAAAATGTCTCAAATCATCTTTTTCAATGTAAGACCCACCGCCCACGCCAAAGTGACATGAAGCAGCAAACCGATTGGCGGTTCCCAGAGGGATGCCTTCTTTGAGCTTGAAGATGGTCTCCCCGTGAGCGTACCATTCACTTACGGTACGCCACCAGCCCACGCTGATTTCCGGATGGCTGTCAAGCCGCATCCCACCTCCTACTTCTAAGATCAGCCCATTGAACTTGTAGCGAAGAAGAAAGTCGCGCAAGTAGCGGTGAGCAAAAGGCATTTCATCTTTTCCCGGGATGTAGACATGCACCCAGCGAATGGGCAGGAAAGGCCAGTCGCGGATGGTTGCCTGCCAGACGGCTATACTTTCGTGCCCCCACTGATGAACTAACAGGATAAAAGAGGAAACTCCGTACAATGTTCCTCGATAATCACAGCCGGTGATCCAGGCACCCTGATCGCTGACACGCAACACATAGCCTTCGGGACCGGGACTGGAAGCAGAGATTGCGGGACTGTCAGGCGGAACCATGAGTTTGGCTGTGACTTCGCCGACAAAGATCGGGGTTCTTCTTTCGGGGGCGGTTCCGACGGCGACAGGAATCGCTACGTGGAACTGGTCGGCTATCAAATTAGCCAGCAACCTGCCAGGGAACTGGGTTTTTTGGTTCCCTTCCGGGACCACGATCACCGCATTCGTCAGCAAAAGCCGGTCATCTGAAAATCTGGCCTCTCTTGGGATTGGCCAGATGGGATAGAGAAGCTTAGCAAAGGTCCCTTCCTTTTTCGCTTCAGCCCCCAGCATCGTCACTCCTGCTAGAAGCCAGACCAGCAACATGTATGGTTCTCTCCGCATGAACTACTCTCCCTTAAATGAAGAAAATAGACTGACTCATAACCACAGAGACACAGAGAACACAGAATGAATTCGGATGCCCGTCGAAATAGCGTAACCCGGCTAGTAGGGATCAAGGAGGATTGATTCACGGGCTGAGTCTTCTCTGTGTCCTTTGTGTCTCTGTGGTAATTCCACAAAATCAGCTATCCATCGAGTTTGGCCGCGGACAAAAATCGATGACTGCCCCGGAGTACTCCTGCTGCACGGCTACAGCCAGTCTAAGGGACTGGTGCACGTTTTGGAGGCAGCAATCGGAATTGGAGCCGCGAGTTACAGAATCCAGAAAAGCCTGGTGTTCCGCCACGAATCCCCCGGCGATAAGGGGGTCGAGATCCCCAGCTTTTTCAAGGATCACACGGTTGTCCCGATAGACCACTTCCCCAGCAGCAATAAATTCGCTGGTGTATCCGGTACCGATGGTAACCTCCATCGACGAATTCTCCACCTGGACAAGGTAACGTTCACGAAGCATGCCACAGTCCACCAGCACGGCCAAATCGGCTACAAGCCCGGAAGCAAAGCGGAGCTGTACCAGATAATCCATGGCTCGAGTACCGGTGTATGGAAGACAGTGAGTCCGAATTTCGACTACTTCGCCGCAAAGAAAACGTAAATAATCCAACGGATGAATCGCCGTCCCTATGGCAAAATCCGATTCCAGCCTCCGATTCCGCAACATCTCGGCCCGTACATAGCGAATGGGGGCATTGGCATGTGCCCAATGGTGGAGATGCTGAAGCCCGGGCATTCGTCGCCGATTGAATGCCACATAATTAACGACCCCGTATTCTTCGGCCAAACCAGCCAGGCGCTCAGCCTCTTCGATGCTTACCCCCGGGGGCTTCTCTGTAAAGATAGGCAAGCGGTAAGGAAAAATATGCTCCAGAACCCCTGCCGTGACATGGGGCTGGACCATGCAGTAAATCAGGTCCGGTTGGATCTCATCGATCATCCTTTGAAAATCTGTGTAGGCTTTTCCATAACCGAATTCACTCGAAAAAGCGAAGGCCCGGCCCAAGTCAAGATCACAGATGGCTTCGAGAGAGATAGGAGGATTAGCGGCCCGGGAGAGTCTCTGCAAAGTTGGTCCGTGAAATGTACGGGCAAAGGCCCCGGCCCCGATTTGAACAACTCGCAGGGGTTTTGTCATGAAACATCCTCAACGGAATTGCCAAGAAATTTCAACCGAACTCCGGGCCGAAAATCGCCCACTGCTTGTGAGGGACACCGGGATGCCGGTTTTCTCCCAAAGCCATCCGTGTGAAGGGCCGCTGGTGCACAAAGCCCATCTTAAGCAGCCACTGAAGCCAATTCTCAGAGAAATGCGTCGGATCCAGAATAAACCGCTTCCCCCCATTTCCACACAAACAGCCAAGTACCAATTGTTCGGCAACCTGCTGGTGGTCGGCAATGATAGGGCCAATCTGTTCGAAAGCGAAGCCATGCCGACCGAAACAATACCCTTCTACTCCTGAGGCCCCCTTCATCACCCAGGCATACTCTGGTGCACGAGCCAGGGCCCAGTCGAGCAAAGCGCCCCGGTCGGCCCCAAACACAAGTTGATCCATTTCTAAGACGCTTCCCAGGTCCTGAGAGCATAAGGGTGTGGCATATAGGGGGTTAGGAATCCGAGGTTCCGCGGACAATTCAATTTGCATCCGGCTTAGCTCGTATTCCGGGACAAAGCCCAGCTTTTCATAGACCGGTTTTCCTTGGGGCGTGGCATCCAGCCGAACTGCGGAGACTCCTTTCAGAATCTCGATAGAAAGTCCCAGCAACCCGGTCCCAATTCCGTGCCCCCTGAATTTCGGGTCTACCAGGACCATTCCTACCCAGGCAAAACGGTCCTGGTAATTCACGGTAGTCACCGTGCCGACGACCTGGTCGCCGATGACAGCCGCACGACAGCCCTGGGGACTAAGGGACAGGAAAAGCTCCCAGTCTGCCGCCAGTTGATTCCAGTGAGCGGCACGACACAGCTGAAGGCCCGCCGCAATATCGGTCCGTGTTAAAGTGCGATAAACGGTAGAAGGCAGTGTGCGAACTCCTCTCAGATTTTGGTGTCCAATAGGTGCGCGGCATTTTCGTGATATACCTTGCGCAGAATCCCTTCGGGTAATCCCAGCCCATAAATCCTCCAGCGCCCTTGAGGGGGGATGCGGGCCGGTGCATAATCGAAGTACTCGTCTTCCGTCTCCAGAAAGCGGTAATAAATCTGATAAAGCCGGTCTCCGAAGACTTGTTGTGGGGTTGATTCTCCCTTTGGGACAGCATCCGTTCCAAATAGGATCCGATCCTGGTATTTCTCAAAAAACTTCCGGGCGGACCGTGGCTGGCGGCCCAATTCACCAATGCGTGCGGCGATGTCGACGTGCATGTTCGGGTAGCGATCGAGCCATTCTCCAACCCAGCTCAGGTTTTCAGAGTTCCCAACATGGCAGAGTATGAATTGGGTTCGAGGATGACGTTCTACAACTCGATTCCGCGCTTCGTGCAGTTCTTTGTTACTGGGGAAATCCTTGTCGTGAAAAGACCAATCAGGGTGGGCATGTAGCTCCTCATAGCGTTCATTGAAGCGATCGATCGGCAAGAAGAAGGCTTCTGGGTCAGAGACATGAATGATGACAGGCATCTTCCTGGCTCCGGCAGCTTCCCACATCGGGTCGAAGCGAGGGTCATCTATTTTGACAAGCGCCCCTGTTGTCAAGTTTTCCCTCAGGTAGAGTCCCAGTGTTTTCAAGATCTTCAGGCCTCTGGCGCCGAGTTGGTAACCCTTCTCAATCTGGTCGGCCTGGAACTGTGGATAATCTGGCTGATTGGTTTTTTGCCACCAGGGTTCCATAAAAGTCAGGAATCGGTCCGGATGCGGTTTTTGAAAAGCAGCAAGAGACTGTTCCAGTGATCTGCCATACCCTCCTGTGAGGTTGACCAGAGTCTGAATGCCTCGTCGGTCCATGACCTCAAGCAATTCCGGTGGAGTGGCTGTTGGGCGGGCCTTTCCACCCTCTGGCGCTGCGTCTGAGTAAGCCGGGGTCCAGGTCAGGTGAGTATGAATGTCAATTACCGGAAACCGTGGTTTCTCGATCCGGGTCTCCGGCACGTGCAGCATACTGCTAGGTTCATATTCAACCAGCGGGAGTAGCCCCTTGGTTGGTGGCACCTGTCTTTCGCCGAATTGATAGGCGGGGTTCAAGGTCGGAGCGCCGAAGGCGGCAACTCCCACGCTGGTGATCCATGTTCTACGGCTCCATCGTTTCATGAGGTCCCCTGGTGTGAAGTTTGATTATTAATACGCTATTTCCCTATGTGAATTTCAACGACGGCATAAGGTTCATGAGGGTCATACTGCCAGTGCGCGACGGACCCAGTTGGCAAAATGCCGCAAGGCTATTTCAGGCTCCGGGATCGCAGGATGCCATCGCTTCTCCCATTCGAATGAGACGTATCTTTCATAACCGTGACCGGATAGCGTGGAAAGCAGGCGAATTGCAGGAAAATCCCCCTCTCCCATCAGGACAGGATCCCAAACGCGCCTGGGATTCCCATTGTCCACGCTGGGCCGCTTGGCATCCTTGACATGGACGTGGCGGATTCGGCTCCCCAGAATCTGCATCCCGGTTTCCGGGTCTTCCCCTCCCTCTGCGAAAGCGTTGGCGGGATCCCAGACCACTCCCAGATTGCTCTCACCTGCAAGCATTAGGATTCTCACGGTTTCCGAGGCGGAAGCAAAATCACCATGACTCTCCAGCCACACTTCTACCCCTAGAGCTTTAGCTTCCTGGTTGACTTCATCTATCGACTCAGCAACCCAGCGACAGGTCATCTCCCGCGTAGCTCCAGGCTGGACAGAATCCCCGAACACCCGGATTCCGGGTGCTCCCAATCGGGCGGCCAATTCCGCCATCCGCTTCCCCTGTTCGATGGCCGCTTGACGGGTAGCCTGCTCCCGGTCATGGAAAAAACAGCTGGTGTCCAGGCAAGGAATCTCCAGGTTGGAATCGTTTAATTTCCTAATGGTCTCACGGAGTCCACTACCTGTAAATTCAGCTCGACTCCAAAGCCGATCGTCGTTCTCAATGAACCGCAATTCCACACCATCAAATTTCTCATTTCGGGCAATTTCCAAGACGGCATCGAGTTTCCAGGAAGGGCAGGCCAATGTGGAGAAACTGATCTTCATGAAAGTACCCCATGACCTTATTCAAGCTCACCACCACGGATGAAAATGGCGGGGGTAGCCACGATGAATTCGTACTTTGAATTCATCGGGGGCTTCTCAGATGCGATCAAAAGCCTACGACAAACCAAAAGCAGTTTGTCGTGGCTACCAAAACTCGCATTTTCATAAAAGTGCCGCATGACCTTTTCAAGCTCACCACCGCGGATGAAGATTCTGGTTTTGGGGGGAGTGTGGGAGCCGATCTCCGAGCGGCGATCAGGCTGAGCCGGGCTACCGCCGCGACGGAGCGCGGCGTCCACCTTCAAAACCGCATTTTCATGAAAGCCTCATGTCATCCGATCCAGCATCCGAGTGCTGACACGATTCTCAACGGGTTCACCCCGAAAGAACCGTTCGAGATCGGCCAGAACTATCTCGGCGATCTGGTTCCTCACAGAGACAAAAGCGGCGCCAATGTGCGGGGTGATTAAGGCCCCTGAACACCTCCTCAGCGGATGTCGCAACGGCAGCGGCTCGAACGGGTCGGTCACGTCCAGAGCGCAACGCAGATGGCCTAGCAGAACCTCACGAGTCAGAGCTGGCAGATCGACCAACCCCCCGCGGGCCACGTTGATGACCCAAGCGCCCCTGGGCAACGAGGCCAAGGCCTTGCCATTCAGCATTCCTCGCGTCTCATCAGTCAGAGCAGCGGTCAGTAGCAGGAGATGCGAAGTCCGTAATACCTCCTGCAAAGAAGCCAACTGCACTGGATAGTCACGAACGACGTCGGCGGTCACATAAGGGTCATGCACGATGAGGCGAGTGCCAAAAGGGTGCAAGAGGTCGGCCACGGCACGACCAATCCGGCCGAAACCAATCATACCTACAGGTTGGTCCAATAACGATTCGTAAGGAGTTCCTTGAAGGTGGAGTTTCCGGTAGATCCGGTTTGATGAATTCTTCAGAGACGTGCGGTAAGAATCTAAATTCCTGGCCGCATAGAGCAGGAATGCCACAGCCAGTTCCGCCACGGGCCTTGCCATGGGAGCCGCCGCATTGGTGATGGTTAGACGGTCAAAGAGGCGCCGGGCAAACCGCGCCTTAACCTCTCCCCCGCAGTGGGCTATGATCCTGAGTTGAGGTGCCCAGCCTACGAGTTCTTCCCCGAAGACAGGGCTGTCCCAGGTGGTGATGAGAGCTTCAACGGAGGCCAATTTGTGACGTGTGGCGGGGGTGACACGCCTCGAAGGCAGGCGGGTCCAGAGAAACGAATCACTCAGTCGATTCTGTAAGTTCTGCGTGAAGATAGAATCAAAAAGCGGTCGGTTGGATAAGACCACCACATGAGGCTTGGTTCGACGAATCATTTCACCCTTGCGCTTTCAGAAAGGCTTCCAGCTCTTCAAGAGTCGGCTGAGCGCCGATACCTCCCAATCCCAACGTGGACAACCCGCCGCTCGCCGTGCCGTATCGAAGACAGGCAAGCAAGGGAAGCTTACGCTGCCAGGCGTGGAGAAAACCCGCGTTAAACGAATCCCCGGCTCCTGTGGTATCCACGGGCTTGACTGGAAACGCAGGAACACGGATGATCGAATTCTTTTCGAACGCCATGCACCCATCCCTTCCCAATTTCAATACCACCAGCGTGCGTCCGTTTTGCAGGCCACGCAGCGCCTCCTCAGGTTCGCTTCGGCCCGTCAATGCTGAGGCCTCCACTTCGTTGGGGAAAAAGACATCGGTTTCCAGCAAGGTCTCCCTCAGGTCGCCCCCCCATGTTTCTGAGGGATCATAACCCGGGTCCAAAGAAGTGGTCAGTCCAAACTTGTGGGCCCTGGAGAAAACCTCTTTGACAGAAGGTCGCAGTTTCTCTTGAAGGAAATAGGAGGAAACGTGGAGGTGTGTGAACTCCCGAAGCAGGCTGTCAGGGAGATCCTCTCCGGTCAATTCGACAATAGCTCCGAGATAGGTAACTAGCGCCCGGTCCGAAGGAGATGAGATCGAAACGGTAATTCCAGTTTTGAGCCGTGGATCGCAGATGATTTGGGAAGTGTCGATTCCAGCCGTTTTGAGGGCTTGCGTACAGAAGTCGCCCCAGGCGTCTGGTCCGATTTTCCCCAGGAAGGTCACCGAGTTGCCCAGACGAGCCAGGCCTCGGGCGCAAATGGCGCTAGCACTTCCTAGTGTCAGGGTCAGATCGTCGACGAGCACCTCCTTCCCCGGGGTCGGGAAGGTGCGGTAACCCTGGAGGATCAGGTCGACATTAAGTTCTCCAGCCACCAATGTTTTGCTCATGAGGCCCTCATCGCTTATGAATTGTGAAACTTTCCACTACCCGGCTGATCACGCCCTCGTTTGACGGCGAATCGGGTTTCAAGCCCATCCGACGACAACTGAAAAAACCTAGGATCTGTCCTACCAGCACATGCAGGATCGGGACATTCTCATCTCCCAGGGCTCCCATGCCTGGACATTCCACAACGAGATCGCCGGGCATGGCGATCTCCCTGGGTACTTCATCTCCGACGATGACCTTCTGCATACCCAATCGCTTGCGGTTGAGTTCAGCTATCAGATCCAATTCGTAAGCTCGAACCGAGGGGTCAGAGGAGAGGAAACAGACAACCAGGGTTTCGGGCCGAACGCCAGACATGGGTCCGTGACGAAGACCGAGAAAGGTCTCTGAAAATGCCATAATCTGCCCGGCTGTCATCTCCAGCATTTTCAAAGCCGACTCTCTGGCTGACCCGTAACGTCCGCCACTTCCCAGGTAAACGGCTGACTTGAATTCTCGACTGGCGACTCGAGCCAGTTCTCCCGTATGGCGCTCCAGCAAGTCGCTCCCCATCTGTGCGAGATTCACAGCCAGATTTTGGTACGCTTCGGGATCCCGCAGCATGCCCAATACTCGTCCAGCTAAGGTCATATTAGTGAAGCTGCTCGTCATGACCAGGCTCCGATCGCAAGTCTTATCGTCCAGGACCAAAGCAAGGACCCTAGACTCTCCCCTGTAGTCAATAGCCAACCGTCCGTTTCGATTACAGGTGATAATCAAATGGCGGCATAATGGATTCTTTTCAAGGAGTAGTTCCAGAACCCCCCGGCTTTCCGGACTATCGCCAGAGCGGGCAAATGACACGATCACGCATGGGCGATCCCGAGGAGTTATCTGATCGGTGTGAGTCAAAAGCGAGCCGCTGGGAACGCTTTGTACTGGAATCCGCAATGAAGGCTGGAGCGCATGAGTCAGGCAATCTCCAACATAATGAGAGCTCCCCGAACCCGTTAAAACCATGGTTCCATTCCCATTGAAGACTCTGGATTCCTTGAGGAATGCCTGTATTCGGTCACGGGAGGCTGTGGCAATTGCTGCCGTCTCCAGCCATGTGAATGGTTGCTGGCAGATTTCATGTAGGGTATGGAAGTATCCCCGCTCGTGTTGGATTCCCGCTGGTGACTTAAATAGGGAATCAAGTTCTGGAACATGGGATGATAGCGTGATCGTCCACTCTTTCATGAGTCTCTCGAAGTATTCCGGTTGCAAAGGTACCCCTTCTTCTGGTAAATGAGCTAAAGAAGACAGGCGCATAAAGAAGCTCTCCTCTCGCGATGAGAACTGGCGGATTGTAAATGTGCGAAGTTCGAAACTAGCTTCTCTGTAAATTAATCGCTCAAGAAAACAATCAAAAAAAGCCTAAAGCAACAAAAAGAAAGTGTCAATGATTTTATAACCGCATGTCTTTTTTGACCACTATCTCATATTCCGTCAGGGGTTACGATTAGAGGAATCGGTAAGCAAGACGGTATATTGTGTTACGTTGGTTCGACGACGAAGAAAATCGGAGACCGTAAGAATATGACGAACCCCATCTGGATGAACGCGATTTCCGGGAAGAAATTGGACTCCCCACCAGACCCTTTGTGGAAGGTTGGAGACAGTTCGACCGCCGGCTTTTTGGTGGGCCCCGGCTTTTTTGATCCCCAAGTGAACGGTTTTGCGGGGGTGGACTTTCAAAACCCCGACATTACCACCGAAGAGTTGGAATTTGCATTGAGAGAAATCCAGCGAGCCGGGTGTTCTCATGTCCTGTTGACACTTATCACTGCTGGAATCGATTCGATGCAATACCAGTTCAGACACCTGGCTGCCATCCTGCAAGAAAATGAATTCATTCGTCAGGGGATTCTGGGGTTCCACCTGGAAGGGCCGTTCATCTCCCACAAACCCGGATTCCACGGGGCACATCCTCCCGACCTGGTTTGTGAACCCGATTGGAGCGTCTTTGAAAAGTTACAGCATGCGAGTGGAGGGCGAATTCGCCTGATCACCCTTGCCCCCGAGCTAGAGGGAAGCTCAAACTTTATCCGGAAAGCCACCAACTCGGGAGTCATGGTGAGTTTGGGTCATACGGATGCCGGTTATCAGGAATTGTTGAACGCGGTCCAGGCGGGGGCACGAATGGTGACGCACCTTGGCAATGGTTGTCCAGAACAACTTCATCGCCATAACAATATTATTCAAAGAGTCCTGGCTGTTCCTGATTTGTTGGTGTCTTTGATCCCGGACGGCATCCACCTTCCATCTTTCGTCCTTAGCAACCTGGTGCATGCCCTGGGTAGCTCGCGCGTCGTGATGACCACGGATGCCATGAGTGCCGCAGGCGCTCCTCCGGGAGAATATAGGCTGGGGAGGCTTCAGTTAAACGTGGGGGAAGACCGCATCGTGATGGCACCTGGAGGCAAAAGCTTCGCCGGGTCGAGTTTGACAATGGAGCAGGGGTTCTATAACTGTATGCGTTTCGGAGGCTTTGATGCCATGGGGGCCTGGAGGGCGTGGACCCGGCTTCGAACAATTCTTTTTCCCGAAGTCGAGGCACCCTGGCTGGCTGTCCCGTTTGGAGGCGGCATACCCGAGAAATAGACACAACCTCACGTTACCTGCTATTCTCACCGCAAAGGCACAAAGGCACCAAGGTCAGACCGATGATGCCGATTTATCAAGGCCCCTCGGCATTACCTCTCTTGAGATTATTATTCAGCATGGGTGAACGATCCAAAGAGAGATTCCCCGCAATGCTTGGTGGGAGAGATTTCCGGGATTCTTCTTCGTGCCTTTGCGCCTTGGTGGTGAGAGATTCGGACTAGATTCTTTCCGGAACCACAAACGGGTAGCGATATTCCCGGGTTAAATAACTGTTGGCAAGATCGTCACCAGGGAAGTTTTCATTAGTTGAGTCGAAGATTACCTGTCGTCCAGTCCTGTAGGCGATGTTGGCCAGGTGGCACAATGAGGTCGAGAGGTGACCCTCCAGGATCGGAGCTGTCAGGTTCTCTGGTTTCCGCGACCGCACGCAATCGATGAAATTGGCGAAGTGCAAGGAATCTTTTTCTTCCGGCATCTCACGATGCTCCCCCGGTTCATTCTTGCGGCCAAAATAGGTCACCCACCGATCGAACCTAAGGTGCATCCAACCTTCCGAGCCGAAAACCAGGAGTCCCATCGTCATCCCGTCTTCGGCATTTGTATACAAGCCACGGATCTCCAACTGCACCCGAGTCCCGTCCGAGTATTCCAGCATCGATAACTGGGTATTGGGGGTCTCCTGATCGGAGTCAAAGACATCGTAACCTCCCATGCTCTGAATACGACGGGGATGTTCATACTTCTGAAGAATCCGCCGGGCAATGTCCGTGTAATGGGGACCATTGTTGCCGGTCTCTCCGTTGCCCGTATCCCAGAACCAGTGCCAATTGTAATGAAACCGGTTCTCATTGAAGGGCCTCCACGGGGCTGGTCCCAGCCACAGATCATAGCGTACCCCATCTGGAATGGGACTATTCGGCTTGCGTCCCAGGCTGTCCCTCGGACGAAATACCACACACTTCACCATATAGATTTTTCCTAATTTTCCGGAATAAATGAAGTCCATGGCGGATTGAATTAATGGACTGCTGCGGCCCTGGGTCCCGACTTGCACGATCCGGTCATATTTTCGGGCGGCTTCCACCATGCGGCGGCCTTCAGTGATGTTGTGAGAGACAGGCTTCTCAACGTAGACATCTTTGCCCGCCTGACAGGCCCAAATGGTGGCCAAGGCGTGCCAGGAATTGGGCGCGGCGATAGAGATGGCATCAATCTCCTTATTTTCGAGGACCCTGCGGATGTCGGTCTCGGTCTTGGGACGCTTATTGCATACCTTTTCCACATCAGCAATGGTCTTCGGAAAGAGGCGCTCATCGGGGTCGCAGAGAACAGCTACATTCACGTTGGGCAAGGAAGCCAAGTTCACCGCATGATCAGTGCCACGGGAACGGATTCCCATCACCGCCACATTGACCGTATCACTGGGGCGGTCTCTGGCAGAAATGTTTCTGACCATTGGAACGGCCGCCAATAGTCCAGCCGTTCCACTACGTTTTACAAATTGTCGTCGTGTAACCGAGGTCATGATCTCTCCTTTGAGTGGGACCTTATATTAATATTAAGTGGATGAGGTTCTTTCGTGGGCTGATTTAGTCCGCCGCCGCTGATGAAAATGGTGGTCCTGGGGGAGTGTGGGAGCCGATCGTGGGACCGCCGTCCCCCGAGCGGCGACCTACTTGACCCTGGGAACCCCCGCGACGGAGCGCAGCGGCCACCCTCAAGACGCGCATTTTCGTAGAAGCCTCTAATGCTGCTTTCAGGAGCACCACGTAATATGAAAATGGTGGAGGGCCGAGTTCCACGAGGCCGTTTCGACAGACAAGAACTAATCGGCCTCACAGAGTTCGGCCCTCCAAAAAGCGCATTTTCAAGAGGAGCGCTTAAATTTATCAACACGTCTTGGGACCATTACTCACACCGCACCATTGACACACGAAAATCAGCAGCGCTTTGGCCGCGGCCACTACCGAG
>DATKMG010000175.1:0-3812 GCA_035541995.1 Terriglobia bacterium | reverse complement strand
AGGTCGAAAGGCGAACATCGCTTGAACTGGAAATCGCCAAGAATGTCCAGGATAGGCTTCTTCCGAAGGTGCCGGCACAATTGAAGAGCATGAACCTTGCCGTCCGGTGCATTCAGGCAAAGTCAGTCGGCGGGGATTACTATGATTTCTTCGATCTCGGCGGAGGTCGACTCGGACTTGTCCTGGCCGATGTGTCGGGCAAAGGCATACACGCGGCCCTCCTTATGGCAAATCTCCAGGCATACATCCGCAGTCAGTGCAACACTTCGCCGGGACGTCCCGGGCAGATGTTGAAAAGAGTGAACCGCCTGATGTGGGAATCAACGGCCCCGGAACATTTTGCCACCCTGTTTTATGGGATTTACGACGATCACAGCCACAGCCTATCCTACGTGAATTGTGGACATAATCCCCCGGTGGTGATTCATAGGGGCAGAATCGTGAGGCGGCTGACTGCGACCGCAACCGTGATCGGTGCATTTGAGCAATGGCACTGCGAAGTGAGGCGAAGCCGGCTCGTCCCGGGCGACCTCCTCATCGTGTTCAGCGATGGGATCACAGAAGCCGTTTGCGGTGATGAGCAGTTCGGCGATCAAAGGCTCATTGATCTTCTTCTGGCCAGCGGTAGGTTGCCTGTGGATGGAATAGCCGACACCGTTCTTACGGGTGTGCTTGAATTTTCTGCGGGGCAACAATCGGATGACCTCACGTTAATCGTCGCCAGCGTCCACGAGTACAGGCGTCGACATACTTAGGAGAACGATTGTGCAGTCGACCGATCCCTAGCACGTGACGCAAAAGGGCCGGTCATTGACGATCCTGGCCTGGGCCACACTGATTCTTGTCAGCACCGTACCCGATATCGCCATGGACAAACTGCCGGGGGGGATTCCGGCCTGTCTCACGTACGCCAAAATGGCGCTGCCGCTGTTCCGGGCGGGATTGCCTCCATATTCATGGGCTGGATTCTCGGCAAGGCGATGATTGAGACGCGCGGCCTGTTCTGGTCGTACGGGATTCATGTCCTGGGCGATATCGTGATCGTCGCGTTCCTTGTCATGGCCCTGCTGAAATAACGATTCAGAATCTTATCCTAAGGAGAACACAATGGCTGATGAAAACACAAAACAGCATCGGAGGGGAGCAATGAGAGATAACGGGATGTCAGGCGGCGTCTACGGGATGGCCTTTCTCGGCGCACTGGTGTATTATATCCAACAGGCGACCACGTTTTGGATCGGCGTGCTCGGTTTCTTCAAAGCTGTCTTCTGGCCTGCTGTGTTAATGTACAAACTGCTCGAATACTTGAAGATGTAGGATGCAGATAAAGGTTTCTGAGAATACACCTCCAACCAGTCGCCGCAGAGGCGCACGATCGACATAGTGAGCGCAAATATGTTCTCGATCGTGGAGTTCGCTGCTCTGGCTGTACCCCGCCAGCAATTCACAACCCAGGGGACTCATTTGAAGCCTGGTAGAAACAATGCCCTGGTTGAATGACTTCTCCCGCTGCAAGCGTGTGCCGCATCTCTTTAGGGGCCGTCATGAATGCACGACTGTGGAAGATCGCCGGCTCTACCCTGTCTCGATTAGATCTGGCGATACTGCTGATTCCCGGATTGATCAAATCAGCTCTTCACCTTTTGACCTGCAAGGGTTTCGGCTTCTTCAGCGACGAGTTCTACTATATTGCCTGTAGCAACCGGCTTGCGTTCGGCTACGTGGACCACCCTCCGCTTTCGATCCTCCTCCTGCGTGTCGATCGTTGGCTGTTCGGGGATTCCCTGCTTTCGATCCGCCTGTTGCCGGCGCTTGCCGGAGGCGTTACAGTTCTCCTGACAGGACTCCTCGCCCGGCGGCTCGGATCCGGCCGATATGGGCAGCTGCTCGCCCAGGTATGCGTCTTGGTCGCCCCGGTGTATCTGGGCGGCTGCCACATCTTCTCGATGAATTCCTTCGATGTGCTCTTCTGGCTTGGTATGTTTTATGTTCTGGTGATGATTTTCGACGGGGGAAGCCCCAGGCTTTGGGTTGCTTTCGGTCTGCTGGCAGGTCTGGGATTACAGAACAAGATTAGCATTCTTTTCCTCGGGTTCGGCCTCATAGTTGGTCTGCTCCTCACCGGGCAGCGTCGCCAGGTCCTGAGCGGCTGGTTCTGGCTGGGAGGGTTGCTTGCTTGCCTCATCTTCCTCCCCTACGTTCTGTGGCAGATCCCTAACGGCTGGCCGACTCTGGAGTTCATGGAAAATGCACGTCTCTACAAAAATGTCAGGTTGTCCTTCCCGGCATATCTTTCCGCGCAAATCCTGCAAATGCACCCGTTCACCTTTCCCATCTGGCTTGCCGGGCTTTGTCTGCTGATCTTCTCCCGGGCCCTCCGAAGGTACCAGGCCCTTGGGTGGTGCTACCTGTCGGTTCTGGTTCTCTTCGTGGTGGCCGGAGGCAAGAGCTACTACCTTGCTCCCGCCTATGCGATGCTCTTCGCCATCGGTGCCGTATGGTTCGAGAGAAGGATCTCCCGCAAGAGGATCCGTGCAGGGCTGCTTGGAGTGATCATCGCTGGTGGGTTTGTCTCTCTCCCGCTCGTCCTGCCTGTTCTGCCGGTGGAGGAGCACATTCGTTACTCTGCGGCTCTCGGCCAGACACCCAATGCGGGGGGAGAACGTCATGAAGTTGGAAGGCTGTCCCAGTATTTTGCCTCCATGTTCGGTTGGGAGAATCTGGTGGGAGAAGTTGCAGGGGTGTACCAGTCCATGCCTGCAGAGGACCGTGCGAAATGCGGCATCTTCTGCATGGACTATCACCAGGCCGGGGCCGTTGACTTCCTGGGAAAAAGTTACGGCCTGCCCGCTGCCTCGTCGGGGCACAATAACTATTGGCTCTGGGGACCGCACGGTTCTTGGGAAGTGGGGATCGTCATTACTCGAAGGCCGGACGAGCTGTTGGATGCTTTTGAAAGAGTTTCAACGCAGGGTTTTGTTCGCGACAACACGGGTTACGTCCAGCCTTCCGAGAACAATCTGACGATTTGTGTGGTACGGGGGCCGAAGAAACCGATTGACACGCTCTGGGCTCAGGTCAAACATTATGAATGATTCGAGCAAGCTCCAGTCTCTGAGCGGATATGCCCAGACCGGCGAGAGAGGGGGGAGCCATAATTGAGTTCTGGAGGCTTTGGTGGCATTGTATCATGAACACAGACCACCTGAGAGTCTGCGAACGTGGGCCAAACAGTCGAAGCCGAAAACGTCGAAATCAATTCGGAATCCCGGGGTTTTTCGGACGAAGGCCCTCAAACCGAAGGTCGTGGGTTCAAATCCCACCTTCAGCTCGAAAAACAGCGTCTTTGACCCCAAGTGCTACAGGATGCTACCAGTCCTAACACTTTTTTTATGTTTGGGGGTCTCTCGATGGCAAGCCTCTTCCGCCGCTCCAACGATATCTACTACTGCGCAGCGTACCACCGGGCCATCGCATCCGGCGTTCGACGGGGAAACATCGTCGAAGGGACGCGCTAGGATTTCTCCGGGGTCTCTCAAGCCCACGCCACATTTGATGCTTCTATCGATCCGAGGTGTGCCGCACCCCGGGTCGCTTGGCAGGTGCAGGAACTCTATTCGGTATGAGCCTGATTGGAGAGTCGGGAGGAGTACTGCTGACACACTTGCTTAGAACTGTAGTCCTGACAGACGTCCTAGCTTTCGTCACTTCTGGGGCCATTCCTTCTACAAAACTGCCACGCTTCCCCCCTCTGGAAGTGAGATGTTCCACATTGCCGCCTACTTTCCGACAATCACCGCCGGCGGAATCCG
>DATKMG010000174.1:0-2954 GCA_035541995.1 Terriglobia bacterium | reverse complement strand
GCAGCGACGATCCTAATACGTTGAGCGCCAACTCCGTTCAGAGCCTGATTGAAGACGACCAGGGCTATTTGTGGATAGGCACCTGGGGTGGTGGGCTCGACAAGTTAGATCCAACCACCGACCGCTTTACCCACTACCGCTACAACCCCGACGACTCCAACAGCATCAGCGGCGATCGGGTTAAGAGCCTCGCCCGAGACAGTCGCGGCTATCTCTGGGTTGGCACCATAGACGCCGGCCTGAACAAATTTGATCCGACCACTGGAACCTTCACTCGCTATCGCAATGACAGCAATGGCCAATTTGTTCAGGCGGTCAACTCCATTATCGAGGATAGCCATGGGGATATCTGGTTTGCGGGCGCGGGCGGCCTGTTCCATGTCAGCCCACAAACCGGACAGATCACTCGCCAGCCTGCAACCATAGATGGCTTAGCCGTGGATTATCTCCATGAAGACAAGGCCGGCAATCTCTGGATGCTTGCCAATTCGCCGATCGTCGCACTCGTCGAATATGATCATCAAGCAGAACGATTTACGGAATATCCATTTGGGGAAGGTTCTGTTGGCATACTCCATAGCACCATTCTGGAGGACGGACAGAATGGATTGTGGGTGGCATCGAGCCGGGGGCTCTATCACTTCGATCTGCAAACCGAACAGTTCACGTATCGCTTTCAGCACGAGGAGACCAACCCCGACAGCCTCAGCGACAATAAAATTGTCTCAATTTACCGGGATCGGGCCGGCCTGCTGTGGATAGGCACGGAGACTGGGGGGCTTAATATTCTCGATTTCCGACAAGAACAGTTCGGTTCTTACCGGCATCGTCCCGCTAACCCCAATAGTCTATCGCCCGGTGTGGTCACTGCAATGCATCAAGATCGCAACGGCATTCTCTGGGTAGGTTTCCTTCCCCGAGGCCTGGATAGATTCGATCGAAAGACGGGGCGAGTCACTCATTATGTTCCCGGCTCGGGGAACAAGAACGCACTCGGCAAAGGCAGTAATCTTAACGGCATTTACAGAGACCTGCAGGGTTATCTCTGGTTGGGTGGCTGGGGTGCTCTGGACCGGTTCGATGAACGAAGCGGGCAGTTCAAACATTACCAACACAAGCCCGAAGACCCCAATAGCTTACTTTCCCACGAGATTCTCTGCATCTATGAAGATAGAAGCGGCAGGCTATGGGTGGGGCAGGTTGGCGGTCTCAGCCGTTTTGATCCAGAGACAGAGAAGTTCATCAACTACCAGCACAATCCGCCTGACCCGGCCAGCTTGGGGGACAGTAGTGTCAGTGCCATGTATCAGGACCGGTCTGGCACGCTGTGGTTTGGGACGTGGACGGGCACATTAAGCCGATTCGACGAAAAGACGAACACCTTCGTCAACTACAGGGTCAACTCTCGTGATCCTCAGAAACTCAGTAGTGGCGGTATCTATGCCATCCATGAAGACCGTGCCGGAACATTGTGGCTGGGAACCTTGGATGGACTGTACGGGTATAACCGCGAAAACCATACGTTTACCCGCTACACAGTGAATCAGGGCCTACCCAGCAGCGTAATTCAGTGCATTCTGGATGATCGGGGCGGCAGGCTCTGGCTCAGCACCAAGAAGGGCGTCTCCCGGTTCGATCCTCGCAACGAGACCTTCAGAAATTATGACGTATTCGACGGCTTGCAGAGCAACGATTTTGCCATAAATTCCTGTTATGAAGACAGCCAAAGCGGAGAGATGTTGTTTGGCGGCAGCAACGGGATTACGACTTTCTTTCCTGAAAATATTCGGGACAATCCCTATGTGCCTCCGGTAGTGATCACTAGCTTCAAAATCTTCAACAAACCCGTGCCCATCGGCGCTAAATCGGTACTCAAGAAAGCCATCCCATACGCCGATTCCCTGACTCTCTCCTACCGCGACAGTGTGTTTTCGCTTGAATTCGCGGCCTTGAGCTACGCAAATTCCCAGAAGAACCGTTATCGATATAAGCTCGAGGGCCTAGAGCCTGGCTGGAACGAGGTGGGCAGCAAGCAACGCCTCGCCACCTACACCAATCTAGATCCCGGGAAATATGTTTTTCGCGTGCAGGCATCCAACAGCGATGGAGTGTGGAACGAAGAAGGGGTGTCGCTGCCCATTCTCATCACGCCCCCCTGGTGGAGAACCAACTGGTTCCGCGCCCTCTTGGCGATCGTCCTTTTGACATTGCTTTGGGCCGCGTACGAACTGCGGGTGCGGCAACTGGCGCATCAGTTCAACATGTGTCTCGAAGAGCGGGTAGCCGAACGCACACGGGTTGCTCGCGACATCCACGACACGCTCTTGCAGAGCTTTCAGGCACTTTTGCCAAGTCTTCAGGCCGGCATCAACATGTTAGCGGCACGTCCGGCTGACGCTCGTAAAGTGCTTGAAGATACTGCGGATCATGCGTCTCAAGCGATCGCGGAGGGCCGGGATGCGGTGCAAGGCTTGCGCATGTCGACGGTCGAGAAGAACGATCTTGCGGTAGCCATTCGGACGGTTGGGGAAGAACTCGCTTCTGCGGCGAGCAACGAGCCCTCGCCCAACTTCAACGTGGTTGTGGAAGGAGCGTCTCGCAATCTGCATCCAATCCTGCGAGATGAAGTTTACCGGCTTGCGGTGGAGGCGTTGCGCAATGCTTTCTGGCACGCGGCGGCGCAAAACGTCGAAGTGGAAATCCGTTACGACGAAAAGTATTTTCGGATCCGCATTCGGGATGATGGAAAGGGGATTCCCTCCGACGTGCTTAGCGGAGACGGCCGTGAAGGGCATTATGGCTTGCCGGGTATCAGGGAACGAGCGAAACTCGTAGGCGGTAAGCTAGCGATCTGGACTGAACTGGATGGCGGTACGGAAATCGAGCTCAATATTCCAGGAGCGAGAGCGTACGTAAAATCCACGCGGACCTTCTGGCTTTTTGGCAAGCGGTCC
>DATKMG010000173.1:0-6479 GCA_035541995.1 Terriglobia bacterium | reverse complement strand
GGATCTTGGCAGAAATCGCGTGTTGCGAGGACTGAGGATCGCCTCAAGGTAACGATCAGTGTGATTCAACTGGATGCCTTGAAAGGACCCGAGATCATCCAGCAGTTTTCGAGGAAAGCCCAACACCAATTCGTCTTTCATGGAACCCTACACCTATTAAAAGCTGCCAGTTCTATCATTCATTCAATCACCCCAGGACTTACAAGGACCCAAGTTAGTTTCTGTAGCGAAACTCGGCAAAAAGGCTCCCCTCCTTGGATTTGGATAAGGAGGGGCAGCCGCAGCCACAGGCAGCGGCTGGGTGGTTCGAACAATCCTGGAAAAGCCAAACCAGTATCGGTATTGTGGGACCTCGCACCACCCCCGCGGCGCTGCGCGCCACAACCCCTCCTCAGCCGAGGAGGGGAGTTTTCTTGCAATCCTGCGGTTTCGCGACAGATACTAGCCGGGGGAATTCTGCCACAAACCAGCGCGAAAAGGGCAGAAGAGAAATCTCTGGACAAGCCTCAGAAAGCCCTTTAAATTTCCAACGGTTCTTCAATCCCTCCGGAGGTGGATAGGATCTGGTGATTCTCCTGGTCTTCAAAACCAGCGTGTCCCGGCTTTTGCCGGGATAGGTGGGTTCGATTCCCATGCACCTCCGCCACGGAGTAGTATTCGTTTTGCTTGTCACGAGGATATCCATAACGACGGTTTTTCGAATTGTCGGCAAGGCTATTATCCCTCGAAGGCCAAATTCAGAGGAGGAGTGCGAACCATGAAACGACAAGGAACTTTTATCCTTATAGTCATTCTGATCTTTTCTGCAGTTCTTCCTCTACTGGCCGGCGATGACGGTGACCAGAAAAGTTCTGGTCTTTTGAACGGTCGCGCCTGGGCCACGCTTTCTCGCCTCGCGAAGGATGCATATCTTGCAGGTCTTATGGATGGAGTTTTTATCACCACAAAAACACTCAAAGCAGAACAACAGCCGCCTGAATTTACTTTGAGTGGTAACCTGGCACTCTTGGAAGTAGCCAGACAAATCGACCTCTTCTACGCAGATCCCTCCCATCTCCCTATTCCAATCCTTTGGTCATTTACCTACGTCGCCAAGAAATCCAGAGGGGCAACAGCCGCAGAACTGGACGACTACGTGGCCGATCTCAGGAAGCAGTTCAACAATTAGTTACACGCGCCTGGGTTACAGGAGAAGGGTTACATGAAGTGGGGGTCGATTTCGGTGTTAAGGAGTTGGGGGATCGCCTACCATTCCAACCCCGCGAGGGGTTGAACGACTTGCCCTGGCCCTGTTCAACCCCTCGCGGAGTTGAAATCGATTTTTTCCCAAACTACGGGTTTCGTGTTGGGTCTGACGTCCCATCACTCAGCCCGTGGCTATTCACATCCATCCCCTCTGGGGATCATTGAGCAGGAATCGAAATACGTTACCGCATTTAAGAACTATAATCCTTAAGCCATGCCGGTAAAGCTTCCCAGCCCGGTGATAGCGTCAAGAAGGTCCTTCGGGCGGATGGGTTTTGAAACATATCCGTCCATCCCCGCCGCCAGGCAGCGTTCCCGGTCGCCTTGCATCACGTGAGCCGTCATGGCGATGATTGGAATATGCTCCCCGGTTCCCTGTTCCTTCTCGCGGATGGCTGCTGTCACATCAAATCCGTCCATCTCCGGCATTTGGACATCCATCAAAACAAGATCGAAGCGTTCGTTCTCCAAACGGTCCAGCGCCTCGCGCCCGTTGTTGGCAACAACCGCCGAGTGTCCATACTTCTCCAACAGGCGCAAGGCCAATTTCTGGTTCACCAGGTTGTCCTCGGCTAACAAAATGCGGAGGAGTCTCTTCCCTTCGCGCAGAGAGTGTCGGGTGACAAGTAATGGCCCATTCTCCTGCGGTCCTGCGCCTAGGACGCTCAGGATAGCCTCTAGAAGCTCGGAATGACCGATTGGCTTGGTTAAATAGGCAGCCAGACCCACTGCCCGGCATTGAGCGGCGTCGCCGCGCTGACCGACCGAGGTCAGCATCAAAATGGTGGCACCCGATAACTGAGGATTCTGTCGAATCCGCTCCGCAAGCGCGAAGCCATCCATTTGTGGCATATCGGCATCGGTAAGGACCAAAGGGAACGGCTCACCCGCTTCGAGCGCTTGTTCCAGGGCCTGCAGAGCTTGCAAGCCGTCTTCCGCCAGAGTGGGTCTCATACCCCAACTCACGAGCAAACTCTCCAGAATGCGACGATTGGTGCAGTTGTCGTCGACCACCAAGATTCTGATGTTCCGGAGATGGACTTTTTCTAAGGGCTCGAGCGAGTTAAGGGCCCTGGAAACGCTGAAGCGGGCTGTGAAGTGGAAAGTACTGCCTTGGCCAACGGTACTCTCCACCCAAATCTGGCCTCCCATCATTTCGACCAAGCGTCGCGAAATGGTGAGACCCAGGCCGGTACCGCCAAAGCGTCGAGCCGTGGAGCCATCGGCCTGAGTAAACGACTCGAAGATGGTGGATAACTTCCCGGGGGAAATGCCAATCCCAGTGTCTTGGACGCTGAAGTGCAAGACCGTTGTATCTCTTTCGATGCTCTCCTGCTCTATCCTGACATTCACTTCTCCCCTTTCGGTGAATTTCATGGAATTGTCGAGCAGATTGGTAAGAACCTGGCGAAGGCGGCCAGGATCACCCAGCAGGGTCTCGGGAACGCGGGGATGGACAAAACAGTTGAGTTCCAGTCCTCTCTGATGGGCACGCAGAGCCAGAAATTTCAGCATGGGTTCGAGGCTTCCGCGCAGCTTGAAATCGATGGACTCCAGTTGGAGCTTGCCCGCCTCGATCTTGGAGAAGTCCAGAATGTCATTGATGATTGTAAGCAGGGAATCCGCAGAGGTCTTGACCATGCTGAGGTAATCTCGTTGTTCGGCGGTGACCTCAGTGTCGAGCAGGAGTTCGGTCATGCCGAGAATGCCGTTCATGGGAGTTCGTATCTCATGACTCATGTTGGCCACAAATTCACCCTTGGCACGGCTGGAAGATTCCGCAGCCTCTTTGGCTCTTTCCAATGCCGCCTCAGTTCGCTTCCGTTCAGTGATGTCGCGCGCAATGCCTTGCACGCCAACGGGCCTGCCGCTCTCTTCGATTACCTTCAAACTGACATCCAGCGGCACCCGCCGACCATCCTTGGCGGCGATGACCCATTCACTGCTCGGCAGGGTCTCGCCAAGACGGGCCCGGCTCAGCGTTTCCGCCACAAGTCGCGTGGATCCTGTGTCCAGAAAGCGGGCCACATCCAACCCCAAGGCTTCTTTCCGCGAGTAACCGAAGATAGTCTCCCCCGCTTTATTTAGCGACTTGAGCGTCCCATTCAAGTCGAGGGTATAAATGATGTCATTGGCATTCTCGACCAGGTCTTGATAACGTTGTGTCAGTGCCGCTTCACTCTCAAGACGGGAGCGTATGATCCTCGTCTGTCTCTGTACACGCTGCCGCAGGACCGCTACCCAGCCGAAGGTGGCGATTATCGCCACGACCAACAGTGCCAGCATCGATAGAGCTCTCGTAAGAGTCCACCACGGGGGGGCCTCAAGCAACACAATATCTTCAGGGGATCGCAAAACCAGAGTGAAACTCCGGGGATTTCGGGCTTCATCCACCTCGAGAAGGGAGACCCCCGTAAGCTGCAACAGACTCCCGGTCGACAGTGACTCCAAAATGTGTTCGACGTTCCGCGACTCCATTTCTGCCCGGAAGGTAGTCGCCCCTCCCTGCATTTCCAGGACTTCCTGGCCCTGCCGACTGCTGTGATTCAACAATCGAGCCGACAATCGAACCAAGTCCGCATTGTAGTCCCCTTCAAGGACCTGTGCCGCAGTGACCTTTGCAGGCTCGGGGAGGGAACCGGTGCCAACTTTTCGGATTACAGCATCGCGCATGATTGATGTGTATTCCCCAATAGCAGGGAATCCGACTGCATCGATCAGGTCACCCGCTTTGACGGGGGTCGACAGACTCGTTCTGATCAACAAGGTTCCTCCCGAGTCACGAATACAGAGTGATCGCCTGGACCTTTGGCATGTCACTACCCCTTGAACGTGCACGCGGTGGCCAAAAGCACCCTCCGGAGAGAGGCGCACGAGATAATGGATGGGGCGTATCGGCAACGAAAACAAATCACCGGGAGGCCGTTCTAGTGTCTGAATGCAATCGTGGTTGGGGACGAGAAGCTGGAAACCCACCAACTGTTGTTTGGATGTGTAGATACTGCCGAGCACCCCGCGGATGTGTACCTTGGCGTCCACAAGATCTGTCGAGAGTGGCCGGTAGTTCAGGATCGTCGTCCTAAATTCGAAGGTTCCTGCTGAGACATTCAAGGTGAGTCTGCCCTCGCGCTCCGAGGCGGACCGGACAACGGCTTCGACTTCAATCCATTGGCTGTCTTGCTTTCCGGAAGCCAGTTCGTCGCCTGAGATCGGTCGAGAGGCGGGTAAGGGGGCTTCGCCCAAATACTGAATGCGAGCCTCGTGGACCTCGGGCGCCAAGTCGCCGCTGGCACTTACTCCTCTGATTTCCACCAATTGGCCGGAATGCAAAGCAAGCTTGGTTGGGCCGGGATCGACGTATATCCCCGCTGTCGAGTCCTGAACGAAAAAGTCCCCGGTTTCCCAACAGTAGTAGGTTATGACACCACGGATGCGAACTGGATTGCTACGTCCAGCTTCTTCTGGAGTCATTCGTCGGATCTGTTCAACCAAAGTGAGAGTCGGCAATTTCGCCTCAGCTGCCTGGAGACGATGGGATGCGAAAATGCATAACACCCCTGCCAACAGCATGAGCGGACACACTATCCTCGGAGATCGGCGTTGGCTGTAGTAAGGAGACAGAAAAAGAAGAGGATTCCGGGGCATCCTGAAGTCCCCCGTTCCAATTCCCACATCATAAGGCGACTGTCGTCCACCTTTTTGGCCTGAGCAGCCAGGGCTACGATGAGGATTTACCCGACAGGTATTTCCACGTTTGCGCTCTAGAGCAGGCGCCAATCCACGCTCCAGTACCTCATTGTGTGGTTCGCATTCCATCGGGTTCGTCCTAAAGAATGCCCGTCACCGAGCCGGGGGAGTTCCTTTGTTAGACACTTTGCTCCTACTAAATTATCGGTGCTGAGGACCGTTTCTTTACCTTTGCCTGAATCATTCGCACATGTTGACATTCCGGCCTGCATGCCCTATGGTGTACCAATCAATCCGGAGAACTAGGTGGACAGATAAATCAGGCTCATTGCGGATCCCTGAATCGAAAGCTGGGGACCTTCAGCGTCTGCATGCCGAACGGCACCCCTAAGGACAACGGGAGGAATCTAATCATGGCGGATGTCAAGTTGACCGACAAGGTTGGGGCTTCCATTCAGATTTCACCCGAGCCTGGATCGGCAATCATGAAATACTTTAAGGCAGTGCCGGATTTGTTGATCGATAAGAAAAGCATCAACGAGATCTCCGCGCTGACCCTGACCGATCCCGGAATCACGTCACTTCAGCTAGGTCTCTCTTTCAGGCAGGCGGTCCCAATCGGAACCAATGAGGTAAATTTGACAGTGAAGCCCCAGGTCAGCACGGAAATCGCGGTATTTGTGCCCGATCCAAACCTGGATTATGCCCACGGTCAGACAGACTCGCTCTTTGGTTCCGACAAATTCGAGGACCCTCTTCCGGTGGCCAAGGATGATCGCTATGTCTCCGTAGGCTTCACGGCTGGGATTAGTCCCGACTTGTCGGGCAAAGCAGGCGACCTGGCGTTCGGCTTCTCTGCGAACTCTACGATTTCTGTAACCAACTATCAAAAATTCACGATCATCCCCGATTCCCCTACCTTCTTGAAGGCAGTTGAAACCACGATCCGAAAACTCAATTTGCCCCGAGATGTCGAGGACTTGCTCGCAATGGACCACGGATCCGCAGTCTCGATGGATGGTAATGGTTCCCTGAGGTTCAGTGGTTCTGCAAACCTGCTCAGCGTGGTGAACCCGCTGGCATCAGTCAATCTCCCAGGACCTCTTCCTGCCCTCCAAGTGTCCGAAGGAGCATCCATTGCGGTTGGAGCTTCCTTTCAGGTCCTGACCCAATACGAAGTCCGGGTCTGCAAGACCGGTCCCAATGAAGTGCACCTTGGTTACTACACTCGCCATGGATCTGAGATAGCAATTGACGCTATGGCGAGCGCAGGGATTGGGGTCAATCTCGGGGAGAGCGACCTTTTCGGCGCAGTCATCTCTGCCATCAGCCCCAGTGCCCAGGCTGATATCGCAGAACTCACCAAAATATTGAGCGTAGACCAGGCGGAGGCGATCCAGGATACGGTGAAGGCGGGTATCGAGCGCAGCCTGGAAGTCGGACTTCAATATGAGTTTTCTTCCCTGGCCGCCAAGCAAGCCGCTTTTCTCTTTTCAATCGACTTGACCGCCCTAGATGCCAACGGGCATCAGGCAATCCATATGGCT
>DATKMG010000172.1:0-11917 GCA_035541995.1 Terriglobia bacterium | reverse complement strand
CCACTCAGGTAGCGGCGCATGTCGAGGAGTCTAATCCACTTAAAAGGGAATTTCAGCAGAGCATTGAGCAATTGGACGTGAAAATCGCAGGCCTCGATGCAAAGATCAACGAGATTCGATTGCCGGTGGCCAAGATCGAGAACATCCTGAAACGGCTAAACTCAGGCGAGGATCAGCTGGAAAAGGCAAATCGGGAACAGAGACTTGCGGAAGAGATCTATGTGGGTTCCGCAAGACGCCTGGAAGCGGCGCGAATTTCGAATGAATTGGATCAAGATCGCGCGGTCAATGTCGCCATTCTGTCTCCCCCAATCAAGCCATTGGAGCCAGTGTCGCCGCGCCGGTTGCTGATGCTGGTTCTCTCCCTTCCAGCCGGAGCCCTGCTTGCCATTGGCTTTGTGCTTTTCATGCATTATGCGCAGAATACTTCGGGTGAACCTGGGATCACCGAGCCTGGTGTCGCTGCGAGTACCCAATCGGGTCCGGCAGTCGCTTCTGGGGAAGGGAATCGTGACAGCGGAGAGAAATCCCCGGAAAAAAAAGGATCGGCATCAGCGGGGTGACCTTTGCACGCTTCATGAATATTAATTCTGAATCTTCGTGAGAAATTCAGGCACAGATAAGAAAAGACAGGTTCATGGACGCAAAGAAGGACGTGGCGATTATCATCGTGGGTCTGAATGCCTGTAAGTATGTGCGGGAAGCTCTTCAGTCTCTACAAGTTGCCGAATGGAAAAGCTATTCTCACGAAGTTATCTATGTCGATAATGGATCTACTGACGATACACTGGCCGTAGTTCACGCCGATTTTCCGAGCGTCCGGGTCATTGCCAATTCCTCTAATTCGGGATTCTGCAAAGCCGCCAACCAGGGCGCCCGCAGTGCCAGGAGCCGTTACTATTTCTTTCTGAATGACGACACCATCGTACTGGAAGATGCGGTTCCTCTCTTGATCGATTTCATGGATCAAAATCCACAAGTCGCCGTCATGGGCAGCCGCTTGTTAAATCCGGATTATACTGACCAGTGGTCAGGGAGAAAGTTCCCTTCCCCGTTTAATGCGATCTTTGGACGGCGCTCGCTCCTCAGCCGTTGGATCCCCCAGGCCAAGCTACTAGCCGATTATCTCTGCAAAGAGCAGGTCCTCAGAGGGAACCCCTTCACCGTGGATTGGGTATCCGCTGCGGCCCTTATGGCAGAAGAAGGCTCCTTCTGGAAAGTGGGTGGATTTGCCGAGGATTATTACTACTGGCACGAGGCGGTCTTTTGCGATCGGATCAGGGAAGCCGGTAAGCAGATCTACCTGCACCCGCAATCCAAAATTGTGCACTATGAAGGCAAAGGGAGCGGCGAGCGGCCTTACCATGTTCGAAAACGGCTAATCATCGACTTTCATTGGGGCGCCTACCGTTGCTACTGCGAACATTACCGCCTCTCACAATTCCATCCAATGCGGGCATTAGTGGGGGCAGGACTGCTGTTCCGCGTCATGGCCTTGCTGGCTTTCCATCGGCTTGCCGGACTTCAGAGATAGCAGTGTCAATCAACTGACGGACTTAAGGATCAGGGATGGGACTCGGAACATCGGCAGCGGTTAAAGTCAATCCGGCTTAGGAAAGCAAATGGCGAGTGGGAATCGTTAGGGGGCGTCACTCGTGCTTTTGGCCCGACTTCCGGCCCAGCCGTTTAATCGCAGGTATGAGCCAGGTTCTATATTTCCAGACAAAGGGTAGCCCCGCTGTTGAGGTTACAGGACCTTCGACTTGACATGACTTTCTGCCATCAGGACTTGAATATCATATGGCATGGCGTGGCATCTGAGGGGTGATCCAACCATGACCGTGCACCGCCAGCCAGGATGATGAAGATATCCAGCATCCCCTGTCGGGACCGATCTTCTCAGGAGCAACGACAGAAACAGTGAAAATCTTCGCAAAGCCAGGCAAGAATGGCCTCTTTTTTTTTCGGATCTCATTCCTTTGTTTGTTTTTCGGCACTTATGCGGCTGTGCAGTCGGGGAGCCGTGATGTCGGCATAGTGGGACCGGCCATCCAGGAGAATAAGCCGAGAACACAAGCGCACTCCCTGGAAGAAGTTGTGGAGGATAAAACGCGACTCAGCCTGGAGGGGAGTCAGCTATTTCCAGTCAAACCGTTCTTAGTCCAAAAAGATGAACTGGATTCATTCACTCGTGAACTGGTGGCCGTGCAATGGCGGCCGAGAGACCTGATTTATCTTTATGTAATGCTCCCGAAGGGAGTGAAGACTCCTCCAATTGCTCTCTATCTATACAGCTATCCCTCTGAATTGGAACTTTTTAGGAATAACCAAGTCTGTCACGCTCTTACGACGGGGGGTGTGGCTGCGGCCGGCTTTTGCTCGGCCTTAACGGGACATCGGTACAAGAATAGACCGATGAAGGAATGGTTTGTAAGTGAGCTTCTGGAAGCGGTGGTCTTGACAGTTCATGATATTGAAATGATGTTGGATTATTTGAGCACGCGAGAGGATCTGGATACCTCGCGAATCGGCATTTTCGGACAAGGATCCGGAGGAACGATTGCCATTCTGGCAGCGGCGCTGAATCCAAGGATCAAAGCCGTGGAAGTTATCAATCCTTGGGGGAGTTGGCCGGATTGGATGCGGGGATCCACTTTAGTTCCGGAAGAAGAAAGGGCAAATTTCGTTAGACTGGACTACTTATCGCAAATCAGCCAGCTGGATCCCCTAGAGTGGCTCCCCAGGTTAGCAGACAAACCGTTGCGGCTGCAGTTGATCTTGTCGGACCCCTTCAATCCGGAGATTTGTCTCCGCCGCATTGCGAAGACTGCGCCAGCCGGGGCCATCGTGAACCTGTTTCCAGATGCCCAAGCCCATGCGGAGAGCTTCAAAGACGGGACCGTATTCGATTGGATAAAACGCACACTAACGAACCTTGGCGCGAAAGAATCGCGTTAAGTGTCCCCTTGTCAGGTGAGACTCGCGTGATCTCCTGGAATCTCCTGCGAGCAAGAAGCAGACGCAGAGCGTTCCGTTAAAGAGAGCTGCAGATTAGAATAAGGCCGGAAGGGAAGCCTGAACTGATAGCCATGGGACTTTTAACCATCAACAGATCTTCACTCTGGCCAGCATTGGGAATTGGGGCCGGTTTAGGGCTACTTTTTGTCGTTGCTGGAGCAGCCACTGTGCCCTGGATGATCCTGATCGGGGTAATTTGTTTATTTCTTTTCGCCAGTGCCTTAATTTCCCCTTCGATGGCATTTTTAATGGTGGCCTTGGTCATTCCCATCGAACGAGTCGGAAGATTTACCGAAGATACGGCGACCTTTACGATCTCCTTGATGCGCATCATGGGTATGGTGGCATTGACGAGTCTGTTATTCCACGGTCTCCTCCAGAAGCGGAGATTTCTTTTTGGAACCTCCTTCTTTTTGTATGCAGGATACCTCGTTTGCTGTCTGGCATCTGTGTTTTATTCCCGGGATTACACCGAATCCATACGTGCGTTTGGCGTATTAGGCGGCAACCTGCTTTTTCTCTTTTTAATCATTAATCTTGTCCGGGGTTGGCATTTAGCGAAAGTGTCCGTCCAGTTATGGTTATTAGCTTCCGTCCTGGTCGGGGTTTATACCCTGTATGATTGGCATTTTGGAACTGTCTTGGAGCCTTCCCGCGTCGGCATCAGTCAAACTCGTTATAGTACGACATATACAGATCAATCAGAATATACCGAGATGAGGGCCGTGACACGCGCCATGGGGCCAACTTCTCATCCAAGCGTCTATGGAATCAACATGATATTGACGATCCCCTTTTTCTTTCTCATGCTGCGGATTCAAAAAACGAACTCGGGGAGAATTGCGAGTTGGATCGGTCTCGCAATTGTCCTTTACAACATTTTACTCACCAATACGCGCGCATCATTGCTGGGAGCCTTGTTCACTCTAATTCTTTGCGGCTTCTTCAAATTGTACCGCATCCGTCTTAGGAATTTTGTTCTTATGGGATTAATGTTTGGAGTGCTATTGCCCTTGGTTCCTGAAGATGTGGCTTTGCGCTTGTTGAATGTGTCGAACTATACCATGGAACACTCCAAAACCTTTGCAGTCAGAGCCAAGTATTGGAGGACCTTCCTGAAGATTGCGAAAGAGAATTGGCTTTGGGGAACCGGGATCGGGGAAAAGGCCACGATTGCAGAGTTCTTGACCAGTGAAGATGTCACGGACGACCGAACCTCGGTTCACAATGACTTCATGGCCACTTTTCTGGATGCGGGAATTATCGGATGGTTGTTCTTTATGAGCTTCCTCGCTTCCATCCTTGGGACGATTTGGAAAACGGCGCTCCGGTACAAGGTCCTGCCCAACGGCGGGGAGGCCTACTGGTTTCTGAACGCTTCTTTGGTGGCGACTCTCTCCGCGATTTTCTATGGGATGCAATGTGATGTGTTTCATCTGCCCTTAAAGGGATGGTGGCTGGTGGTGGGGCTAAGCGTGGGATTGGCTCATTTGAGCAACCAGGAGATTGCCGGGACTCCTGGGCCGGCCCTGGCGGCTACACCCCAGTTGGCGGCCAGTCATCCCTAACTCCCGCTTCGGCAAGGCAGGAGCCGATCCATTTCTCCTGACCCATCATTCGGCGTCCTTCTGGGCACGAGCCCATGTAAATGGAGAACAACCCTCCAGCGCGCATTGGATTGGTGAGATGGGAGAGAGGAACGAGAATTTCTTAATGCCTGGACTCGTCAAGGACGATACAAATTCGATGGGAACTACGTGGTCTAAGAGTTTTGTCATGCGTGGTTTCATGCTTCATGCCTGCTTGGGCACGGCTTTCCTCCTTTTTTGCTTTTCGAAACCGCTGGCTGACCAGACCGTAACCTCTTCCAATCCGAACGGACAATCTCCCACGCAGGCTGCTATCCAAAAGGGATCCAGATTGCTATCCATCAATCCTAATATGTCCGAAGACAATGATTATGAGCGGTCTTTCACGATGGCCCAGAGGGTGGGGATGCAGCAGCTTTCATTGCCTCTGGATTGGAGGGACATTGAAGTCCATCCGGGGATCTACAGGAACCCCTATCTAAAGATCGCCAATAATTATTACCCTCCGAAAAAGGTGGCGGTGGATCTCGCTATTCGGCCTGTTTCCACGAACCGCAAGAGTGTGCCGGACGATCTAACCCTCCTGGCATTCAGCGATGCACAAATGATTTCACGGTTTCAGAAATTGATGGATTTTGTGTTTTCTCAAACCAGTCAGCTTACCCTCTCGTCCATCGTAATTGGTGCAGAATGTGATCTCTATTTCAAGAAAGATGAAACGTTGTGGAAGCAATATACGGTCTTCTGCAAATCAATTGCTAAATACCTCAGAACTCGCAAGGCCGGCGTGCCAATAGCCTTCGAAGCCACCTACCCTGGGCTGGTGGGAACGTGCAAGGAAGAGCTTAAGACCCTGAATCAATTTAGCGATGTCGTGGGGGTTTCCTATTACCCGGTCGGGGCGAATTTCGTCGTCAAAGACCCTTCCACTGTAAAGGATGACTTTCAGGCGATTACCTCGATCTATCCAAATCGGAAGCTCTATTTTTACCAATTCGGATATCCCTCTAGCCAGATCCTGAATAGTTCTGAAGAAAAGCAGGCGAAATTCATTGAGGCTGCTTTTGCGGCATGGGATGCCTATGCCACGCAAATCGGGATGATTAATTTCACTCCCATGACTGATTGTTCCGAGAAAGAAACTGCCTCTCAAGCACACTATTTCGGATTGACTCAGAACAGCGGGTTCTCTGAATTTCTGCAGACTTTGGGATTGCGACGCTACCCCAAATCAGGCGAAGACAAGCCTGCGTTTCTGGCCCTGCAGCGGGAGGCCAAAGCCAGAGGGTGGTAGCTTTCTAAGAGAGGGAGAGATGGTTCATGCCAAGTACGCAATCGAAAATGGTGGCTGAATGCCTGGCAAAGTCCCCAGTCCACGATCTGTGGGAACGCGCGCACCTGACAGAGGAGAATGAGCCTTTTTACAGGATGGCCTGCGATTTTATTCTTGGAACGCTCCAGCCATCTGTGGCGGAACCTATCTTGGATGCGGGTTGTGGCCCGTGCATTCATGCGATTCGACTGGCCCGAAGAGGGTATAAAATCCAAGGAGTGGACTTCTCGGAAACGGTATTGGAGAAAGCCCGGTTGAAAATCCAAGAAGCCGGCCTGAAAGAAAGCATCCAGATCCGGCGCGAAGACCTGACGGCACTGTCCTTCGCGGATAATTCCTTCCGCCATGTCTGGTGTTGGGGAGTCCTCATGCACATACCTGAGGTCGAGAAGGCTATTGCGGAACTCTCCCGTGTCACGAGGCCGGGTGGGCATGTGGTCCTAAGTATGGTCAACAGTCATTCCTTGCAGGCTGTGATCACGATGCTCAAGACCCGGCTGGGCTTCGGGAAGTTCCCCCAACTCGTTCATTTTTGCCGCACCGCGCCAGGTTATGAATATTGGACCCAAAGTGGAGCTGGAACTCATCTCACGCGCCACTGCCATATCCGCTGGGTGATTTCAGAATTTCAAAAACAGGGCCTTTGGGTCCGTACGCATGTGGCCGGACAGTTTACAGAGCAGTTCCTGAAATTCCCTCCAGGGCGAATTCGCAGGATGATTCATGGCTGGAACCATTTCTGGTTTCAAAGGATTCGAATCCCTTTCTTTTCCTTTGGGAACATTTTGATTCTAGAGAAAAGAAGAGGGGGAAATCCCCCGGTTTGATCCCCGGTCGCGAACAATTCAGAGGCCACTACCGTCCTTGACCGAATCGGCCTGTTAGCCAGTGTCCTCCCGTCCAGCAAGAAGCGTAGAACGGTCTCGAGACAGGCTACCGTCCATAACAACTCCCTTTCGTCTTGGAGATCGAATCTGTCGATCACCTGCCAAAGGAAAAGGACGATGAGACAGAGGCACAGGAAAAGACATAATCAATCCCAGGCGATCGATGCATGCACGTATTCTTCCGCCCAAGTATCTCTAGCCTCAACGCAATTTTTACCCGCCAGCTTCAAATCCCAGAGCCTGCTTTGGATCCTGCCTGCGCTTGTCGCGGTTAACCTTATCATTTATGCCCAGGTGCGAAATCACGGGTTCACCCAATGGGATGATCCCTATTACGTCAGTAAAAACCCCATCGTCTCGCAAGGCGTGAGCTGGCAAGGTGTCCGCTGGGCATTCACGACCGGTCATATGGCGAATTGGCATCCGTTGACATGGCTGTCGCACATGCTTGATGTGCAGCTTTTTGGTATGACGCCGGGGCCCCATCATCTCATTAACGTTCTTTTCCACATGGCCAACACGCTCCTGTTATTTTGCGTCCTATTCCGGATGACTGCGGCAATAGGTCAAAGCGCATTCGTTGCCGGACTGTTTGCAGCCCATCCCCTGCATGTGGAATCGGTGGCCTGGATCGCGGAACGGAAGGATGTTTTGTGTGCCTTTTTCTTCTTGCTCACAATTTGGTCATACATCGCTTATGTCCGCCGGCCTAATTTTAGTCGCTACCTGTTGGTAGCTGCGCTTTTCGGGCTGTCTTTGATGGCGAAGCCGATGGCAGTAACGCTACCGTTTATCCTGTTCTTGCTCGATTTCTGGCCCCTTGGCCGCTTGCATCCTGGACCCGGGCAGAAGGCGGCTTGCCTGCGGCTGATCCAAGAAAAAGTGCCGCTTATTGTGTTGGCAATAGCATCGAGTGCGGTAACGCTCTGGGTTCAATCGCGCGGTGGAACGGTTGTAAACATGGATGCTTATCCGATGAACCGTCGAGCAGCCAACGCGTTGGCAACCTATGTGGCCTATTTAGGTGATATGCTCTGGCCCGCGGGGCTTTCTGCCTTCTATCCGTATAGCCCACTCTCCGGATGGCTGGTCACCGGTTGTTTGCTTGCTTTAGCCGCCGCATCCGTTATGGCGGTTCGATTCGCCAGGCGCCATCCTTTTTTGCTTGTTGGATGGTTGTGGTATTTGGGGACGCTGGCTCCGGTAATTGGATTGATTCAGGTAGGACCCCAAGCCAGAGCAGATCGATACACATATCTGCCTCTCATCGGGATTTTTATTGTCATTGCTTGGGGAGTTCCTGAGATTCTGGGCCGTCTGGGTAATTGCAGAATCCCTCTTGCGATTGCCGGGGGCGTCCTCATTTGCGTGCTGGCAATAGCTGCCCGCATCCAAGCCAGCTATTGGGCGGACGGAGTTGTGTTGTGGGAACATGCAGTGAAGTTGTATCCCGGCAGCCATCTCGTGCATGCGAACCTTGGTTTTGAGTTTAAGGAGCACGGAGAAATCGCCAAAGCCATGCACCATTATAATGAAGCCCTCCGCATCAATCCCGGCCGGATAGAAGCCCGCACCGGCTTGGGAGATTGTTTGTTGTCCCAGGGACGATATAACGAAGCAGTCGTTCAATACAAAGAAGCCCTTCGCATCGATCCCGATTTCACGGATGCACGCCACAATCTGGGAATCGCCCTGGCAAATCAAGGCAGGTTTGACGAAGCGATTGCCCAGTACAAGGAAGCTCTTCGTGTTAAACCCGACCTTGCGGAATCCCACGACGCTTGGGGGAATGCTTTGTGGAATCAGGGCAAACTGGACGAAGCCATCGCCCAATACCGCGAGGCGCTCCGCCTAGCACCCGATTTTGCGGAAGCCCGCCGCGATTTGGGGATCGCCCTGGCGAGGCAAGGCGACTGGAATGGCGCCATAGTCCAATACAAGGAAGCCCTTCGCCTAAAACCGGCCTTTGTAGAAGCCCACCAGAATCTGGGGACGGCATTAATGAAGCAGGGCCGGTATGACCAGGCAATTACTCATTTCACGGAAGTCCTCCGAATAAGGCCCGATAACGTCGACGCACACGTCAACCTGGGCGTCGCACTGATGAAACAAGGACGCAACAAGGAAGCGATGCCTCACCTGAACTCTGTGTTTGGCGTCAGGTCCGACGACAAGGAAAAAGCGAAGCGATCCGCGAATTGAATCATCTGGAAGGCTCACTGGAATGAGCCGTCCCCTCAGAACCGAAATACAACCCCGGCTGAGAGTCTTATGTTGTGTAGAAACTGATGAGGGACGGAGTAACTGAAATCACGCGTCCCGCTGTATATGACCCGCTGTCGAGTCTCCTGGACATAGTCTGCATAGACAGGTCCCTGGTCACTAATGCCTTGCAGGATTTGAACAATCTTGTATTTGTAGTCAGAAATATCCGATGTAAAATCGTCAGTGTATTTATAATCGAACCCATGTCTGGTCGGCATATAATCGGCCTGAATGAGTCGAACGGAAAGCCGCTTAGTGATCTTCCAGTCAACACCCCCACCCACCGACATGGCAAAGCCTAGATTTGAGAATTCTCCCTTCGTTAGTTTTCCGGTAAGGTCCCAGGTTTGCTTCTCTACTAGATTACTGTTGCCCGCAGCATCGAGACTGTACTCGTTATACACGCTGCTAACGGTATAGTTCATTTTTAAGTTGTTTCTCTTATATTGCGAAACGCCGAACTGGACATGCGCAAAAGGGGTGAATTTGCTACTGGATCGCCAACTGAATTTGGGTCCAATCAAAATGGTATTGCGCGTAAGGTTCGCCGTCCCAAATCCCGTGGCGTCTGTATGGCTATTCGCGGGAATATCGTACTCATTTGTCGTGGGAAGTACGGGACCTCCCTGGGTAGGGTTAACTGGGACTGAGGTGACCGTCGTGATAAAGTATCCCGTGTTGCTATAACTCAGGGATTGCAGATTCTGATCCATTACTTGTTCCCCGGAATGGCGTTGATAGCCGACTTCGACTCCAAGCCACTTCTTAAAATTGTAGGTGCCGGAAACTTCAAATCCATGCAGACCTTGAAAGCCTGACGGATTCGTCAGGGTATGATAGAGGGGAAGGAAGAGAATTAAACTGCCGAAAAACAGATTGGACTCATTGAAGTAATAGGGTTGAAAGGAACCGACCCCCGGGTTTGCGGTGACATCATTCCAAAGATACGAAAATCCACCATACACCTCGAACTTGTCAAAATCCGCCGCTTGCAACGGGAGTGATAAAACAACTACGCACAACAGCACCACCAGCGTTTTGATCAAAGACATGACAATCTCCTTCTGAGAGAGTTAAATTTCATGAACTAGCAGGGGATTCAAAAAGAGAGCCGGACTGAAACTTGCATTACCCGAGGCCCACCGATGGTATAGAGCACATTGCCCAGATTGTAATAATCCGCCAGATCGCTGGAGGGGGCGGCAAAGACCGTGTGGTTGAATACATTGATGACATCCAAGCGGGTCCGAAGGGCTATTTTATCTTTAAAGAGGTCCGTGCTTTTTGACAGGCTGATGTTCATCCTGCTTTGAGAGGCGGCGCGTAAAACGTTTCTTCCGAGGTTCCCAAATCCGCCGGCAGAGGGCATTAACAAAGACGTATTGATATAACCCGTGGGGGAATTGCTGCCCATTTCCTGAAGGGCTTTGAGGCCATCCGGTCCAATGGAAGGACGCGCATAGAGCGCCCCGTAAAGTCCACCCGTTGATTTCGCCAGCGGGTTGACATCAGGCACGTGCACAGGGTTGGTAAAGAGGAAATTATCGATTAAGGTCAATGCTTCCTTGGAATATAATTCGCGGTGATTCGGATCATAGTACTGAATCAATCGTGTCAATTCTTGGCCGCCAGCGTAAAGACTATAGGGAACTCCACTTTGAATGGTGCCTGAACCCGTCAGCTGCCATCCTTTCCTCCATTTGGAATCCGATCCAAAGGTGGGCAGAAGAACAACGACACTGGCCGTCACCCGATGCGTGCGGTCAAAATCTGAAACCCCGCGGCTGGCGCGAATATTCCTTTGGTCCCCCATAACGATATTGCCACTATTGGGAACATCGGGACGGGAGGTCCCCGGCGCCGAGCCCGGATCTGAAGAGCTGGTGTCAATGCTTTTCGACCAGGTGTAGGCGACGCTCAGAGAATAATTCTTCGAGAATGTCTTGATCAAACTCATCTGCAGCGCATTGTAGATAGAGTTCCCGTTGGATTGCAGAATCGTGGCATTCGCCGGGTCCATTCCCAGAATGGGAGTGCGAAGCGCTATTGGAATCACATTGGGATAGTTCAGGTCATAAATGCCGACCAAATATGGATACGGATGAGTACTGTCGGGCTGGTGCGCGTATTCCGTATATGCTTTACTGCTCAAGTTATAATCGATCTGATTTCCCGTAACTGGATTTAAGAAACCAAAGGCTTTTCCGACCCCCCGCTGCCGCTCCGTCCCGGTCCAGCCAGTTTTGCTTGGGAGTGGTCCACCGTATACGGTGGCACAACTGGGACAGCCCGCAACTGCCTGGTCATAGGATCTCTCGTACGAGTCATTCAATCTTCCGAAGATATAATCGGGAGTGTTCGGGTCGTTCAAATCATAAGGTTGATTGAACGAGATTGCCTGCAGCAACTTGGTTCCCTTCGCCCCTTGATACCGGACCTCCAGCGTCCAGTCTTTCGAGAAAGACTGTTCGACCGCCAAATTCCATTGCTGGACATAAGGGGTTCTCAGATTGGGATCGACCGCCCGAAATTCAAAAGGCACCGCGGGATTTCCGGTGGCGATTGTGCCCGTCCCATAGATGGGAGTGTATGGGGTTCCATCCACATATCCTGTAACCGGCGTTGCATCTCGAAGCTCGTATCGATAGGCAGAATAAGGAGGGGCGCCTGGAACATCTGTAGTCTGAGCCGCATCTGGCGGACGAAGATAGGCGTAATAGGGCAAATAACCGCTGAACACATAAGTGGGGTCACTGAGAGAGAAGGCCTGGTCAACGGGCACCATTCCGTGGGGTCCAGCTACCTTGATTTGGTGCATAAAGGGA
>DATKMG010000171.1:0-11480 GCA_035541995.1 Terriglobia bacterium | reverse complement strand
TTGGGAATTGAAGGTTGGCATTCAAAGGAGAGGATTGAGACCGGGTATCTGCACATGACGGCATGCAAGAAGACCCGCGTTTCATCCTACCTCCTCTCTCTCTTGGCTTGTTCCTAGTAGATCCTCACTACTTCTTGCTGCACTGGTTCTCCCGTAATCACAACGGCATCGTCATCCAGGTAGACATTGATTTCGCTGCGAATCCCAAACTCGGGCAAATAAATTCCGGGTTCAATAGAAAAGCAGGTGTGAGGGAGCAGCAGCCGCTCGTCTTTGGTCTCCAGGCTATCCATGTTTGCGCCATTACCATGGTCTTCTTCCCCGATATTGTGCCCCGTACGGTGAATGAAAAACTCTCCGTATCCCTTCTGCTGGATGAATTTCCTGGCTATGCTATCGACCTCCCAGCCTTGAGGCGGATCCTTGGGATAGCGACTCTTAACAAAGGCAGAGGCCGCATCGCGAGCTCCTCTGACAATCTCCCAGATAGCAAGATACCGGTCCGGGATAACCTCATCCAGGAAAGCGACCCAGGTATAGTCAGCATAAACGGCCTCGGGTTTTTTCAGCTTTGCCCAGAAGTCGACCAGCAAGAAATGTCCTTTTCGAATGGGCAACGAGTTTTCCCGACTTGGCTCATAATGGGGATTTCCGCTGTTTTGGTTTGCCGCCACTATCGGAGCTGAAAAGGTAAAAAGACCCTCTTCGACGTACCTCTCTAACATGAACTGCTGCAATTCGTATTCTGTTACACCGCAGCCAACCCCGAGACTAGCCTTGACCTTTTCAAATGTTGCTTCTAGTATTCTCATCAAACTGCGACTGGCTTCCAGGTGCATCTGGAATTGAGCCCGGCTCCATCTTGCCTCAAAATACTGAACAAGATCGGCTGATGAGATCACACGAGTCCCTAGATTTCGGACCATCTCCAGGGTTCCCCCGTCGATCCTCGACACATAAGGAATCGAGCCATTCGGAGAGTACTCCATAGCAATCGTGGTGGCCCCTTGAAGAACTTCTTTCAATATGCGGATCATATCGTCCCAGCTCTTAAATGGGTGAAGACGTCCATCAAGGGATTGAAATTCATGTTGTTCGATCCGATGGCACACAATGGCGGGTTCTCCTATGCGAGGAATCCAGTAAAACCACCGTCGGGTCAGCAGATTTCCCCGTAAGCCCACCAGCTTTCTCGCGATAGGGTTTAATCCCTGGAAGTCGTAAAGCAACCAGCCATCCAAGTCCATCTTGGCCAGCTGCTCTTGGACAGTCTCTCTCTGCATGTGCTTTCCTCCAATACCGAGAAGTCAACAATCGAGTTTTGTCAACGGTCTTGAAAAAGATATGGGCGGATTGGTCGCCAGTCCGAGTTTATTGCGAATTGAAGGCAAGGAGGATACATTTTTCACCTTCCCACCCCTCGACTATAGTGCCGGCGAGTCTGGTGGTCCAGTATCCCGATGTCCCCTGGAGAGAGAACGCCGGCAGCCCCGAGTTTGAGGGAGAGTATTCCGGGCTTCAGGGTTTTTCCAACCCTTCAAGAAATGATCTTCTTTCGTACGGCATAGAGGACAATTTCAGCGGTATTGTGCAGATTCAGTTTTTGCATCAGGTTGGTCCGATGGGTTTCTACGGTGTACACACTTACATTTAAGATATTGGCCACTTCCTTGTTTGACCTTCCCTCCGCCACCAATTGAAGGATCTCCTTTTCCCGGTCGGTAAGCAGATCGTAGGAATCCTGGAGGCCCCGTTGCTGTAGTTGCCGGACGAAATCTTCAAGGAGTGTCTGGGCGATGGCAGGGCTGAAGAAAGGACGCCCTTTCGCCACGGCCTGGATGGCCAGGATCAGATCAGCTTCGGCGGAGTCTTTCAGCAGATACCCTTTGGCTCCGGCCGTCAGGGTCCGCACGAGGTAACCCTCATCGGAATGCATGCTCAAAATGATAATCCCAACCACCGGGTTGTTCTTTACAATTTGAGCAGTCGCCTCGATGCCGTTCAAAGTCGGCATGGAGATGTCCATAATCGCAATGTCCGGGCGGAGTTCCTCCGCAAGGCGTACGGCTTCCCGTCCATCCGCCGCTTCCCCCACGACTTCCATTCCAGGCTGTTGTTCCAGCAATAGTCGCAATCCCTTTCTCAATATCCCATGATCATCGGCCAACAGAATTCGGATGAGGCTCATTCTTCCTCCTGAACTAGAGGGATTTCGACGCGGATCACGGTGCCCTTCCCCCTGTGGGATTCGAGATGAAAAACACAGGAACTGCGCCCTCAAATCCACTACCTCATGAAGAGATTTTCATAAGTGATTCAGAAGTGACTTTTCTTCAGTCGGCTCTTCCATCCTCCTATCTCCTTGAAGATAGCGGTGTACAAGATACCGGTTCACTGTTTCGCGCGCACCCAATCCCAGAGCCAGGCTCAGAGCCAGTACCGTCCCACCCATGATCAGAATGAAGGCCGCCAAAAAAACATGCTGTGCGAAATTCAAGTGTTCGGCCGCAATAACAACGGCCACAAAGAGGATGGCTAGCCTCACGGCCAGAGCAATGCGGCGGGGTGCGGGCAATCCCTCATTGACGGCCCAGACCAGGGTGCCTCGGCCCAGGAACTGGCTGAGCCAGTATCCAGCCAGCAGTATCAAGCTGGCTACGAGCAGGTGGGGGAAAAACCCAACCACTGAAACGACGAGATCATTAGTCCATTGTGTGTCAAAAGCATTCAGTGCCGCCAGAAATCCCACCCCCAGGACTAACCAAAAAGCTGTTTCGGAAACAATCCGGGTCGCCCTGATCCTCTGAGGAATGTGCAACATCGAAGCCAATCCGCTCCGATGCAAGAACCGATCTACAGCCAATCCTTTGAATATCTTCCCGAACATCCAGCGGGAGAAAATAGCAATGACATATGCACAAATCAGGATGACCAATCCCGCCAATAGCGATGGCAGATACGTGATCAGTTGTTGAGAAAACCTTTCCATCGCCTTTTCCAGAATCATTCGTAATGTTGCTAGCATGATTTCAACTCCTTCAATTCCTCTTGCGGCAGAGGTTGATCCGCCGGCAAGGGAAGCTTTGTGCGATTGGCTTGCTTTTTGCCCTTTGATTCCCAAAGATCCAGCAAATATGGTTTTTGACTTTCAAAAACACGACATAAATATTCGATCTTTTCTTCGACTTGAGGTGCGTAAAGGGGTTTCGTCTCAGATACGAAGGAGGCCACTCGAGCCAAGTATAAGGGCGTCAACGAGCGCAGCAAGATATTCCTGTTCAATGGCTGGTTTCTGTAAGCGGTCGCAAATTCATAAATAATTCGCACCCAGAGGGTGTCTTCCAGATGAAAGCTCTCCCGTCCTTTATGGTATGAGCTTTCTCCCAGCGATTGTATGGCTGCCAGTGTGTCTTCCTGCAGGGCCAGAGCCCAGACTTCGCCCAAATCACTGCATCCCTGCTGGAAACTGGAAAGAAGCCGGGCCAGGTTTACCTCAATCGGGTCCAAGCCGACATCATAGCGAAATCCGAACAGGTCCACAGAATCGCTGCCCGAGCGCCGGCCCCATTTAGTCTCGTATTCCTCCATCAGATGAAAAACGCTTCCCACCACCTGCTGCAGCATGGCACTCAAATCAGTGCCGGGATCCTTGGCATCATGCAGTTTGGCGCCCAGGAAGCTCTGGCAGACCCTGAACCCCTCGGCGATGGCCACTGTACTCATCCAGATGTCGATCCCGAAACGCGCCACATCGGTCTCCCAATCGCCCCTTTCCAGGTACCGTGTGATCAACCGGGAGGAGAGTCCGAAATCTCCACCGATCGGTTGCCGCACTCGCAATCCATAGAGCGCCCGGGTTAAAGGGTAGACAATGCTGTTGGTAATCGTGCCGTCATACTTATGCCTGTGATAGTAAGGGGCCACAAAATCGTAATTCGCGTGGATGACGGGGCGCACCAGCAGGTCAATCCATTCGGGAGTGATGGAGCGCAGATCAGAATCCACCACGGCACAGGCCTGGGCTTTCAACTGATGAGCGATTTGGAAGATCATCCGAAAGGCGCTCCCCTTCCCGGGGATACCATGATAGGGAAAGGAGAGTTTGTGGACCGCATAAAGGGGAGTGGAAAGGAGCAAAAGCTGAGCATCCTCCAAATGCACTGACAGCACAGCATCCCGAGTTCCGTCATTCGATCCACCATCCGAATTGACGATGACTCCTATATATTGCGGGTAATATTTGGCCAGTCCCGCTTGAGCTGCTTTCACGACATGTGTAATCGTGTTAACGTTGTTATAGCTCGGGATGCCAATGACAATGTCTGCCCGTTTGAGCGCGTCCACTTCTCTTTGGGCCTCGGGGGCCAATGACCCTTGACTCATGCAGATAACCTTACGGCGATTGGTCGGGCTTCAGCTTCATCGAGCGCGACAGCCTCTTTCAAAAGACTAAAGAAGTTTGGAATAGCGGAAAGAACCCGGTTCCAGTTGGGAATCAGGGGCAACCCATCCGTTTTCTCGATAAAGTCACGGGCGGCAGCGTTCAGACTGGAGGCAAACACCTCCACAGCCAATTCCTCACTGTGTCGGTCAAAAGAAAGCCCGTTCAGGACCGAATCCGCATAGTATCGGGAAATGGCGTCCTCGGCTGAGCGAACATACCGGATCATCAAGCTCCGGAAATGGTCGGTTGAAAAGGTGACCCCTTCCGCCGCCAGAGTTCGGAAGAGAGACTTGGAAACGTCATAGGTCATTCGCTGGAGCCCTTGCGTGGCATCGTTTTCCGAAAGCTGCTGGTGCTTGTGATCATACCGGTCCGCCACATCCACTTGGCAGATTCGAGCCAGAGAGCAGTTTCGATAGACTTCAGCCAAAACTCCCATCTCCAAACCCCAGTCGGCAGGTATCCGGATGGTTCGGGCCAGGTAAGCGTCCATGGCAAATTCACCCGCAAGAACATATCGAAAACTATCCAGAAAACGGAGAAAGGGGATCTCCGGGGTCATGTCCTGTATGGCGCGGACCAACGGTGTGACAAAGAGACGCGTGACTCTGCCATTCATCTGATCACTGATCCGGGCATAATACCCTTTACAGAACCAGAAACCCAAGTTGCGATTGACCACAGGGTAACATAGCCGAATCAAGAGGTCTGTGTCGTAATTCAAGATATCACAATCATGCGAAGCGAGAACGTCGCAATCCCCCTCGGCGAGTAAATACCCAAAGGCGAGCCAACAGCCTCTTCCCTTGCCTTGTGGTCCGGCATAAAGTCCGTTGGACTGCAGCAAACGAAACAGGTTTTGAATCCGTTCTCCATCCTCCCAAAGCACTGTGACAGGAGTTTTGAAGCATGAAAAGGACTTGCGGGCAAACGAATATTGTTCTCGGCTGGCGCCGTCTAATGACAGGACAATCCGGCGCAGGTATCGAACCCGTTGAAGTCTATTCACGATGTTGGGCATGGCCGGGCCCTCAAACTCCGAAAATAATGCGGGCAATACCAACCCGATAGGAGAAGTCCTTGCCAATTCTTCCACTTCTCTTTCCATATGGACCCGACCATTCTTATTAAGGCGATGCAGGGTAGTAATCATTCCATTCTGAAAGAAGTCTGCCATGGTCTTTCTCCTTTGAGGGTTCGCATGGTTACACTAATCCCTGGTAAACCATGTGGAAATCCCCCTGATAGGGGAGAATCGGTTTAAAAAGGGAGTAGTTAGCGGGTTCCGTGACGCGGAAAGAGCGGTTTAATCAAGGTTAGATCATTTCAGGAGGTTATTGCCTCTGGTATTGGGCGTGAGACCATTTTCTGGAGCGTGAACCCGGCAAACCATGGGCCACAAAGGTGCCGATCGCGTTGGCTTCTGCCTCCTCATAGTTCTTGCGTTGATCGTACCAGCCTATGCCCATCGAAAAACTGAATCCGATGATGAGGCCGAGCAGTGTCAGCGTAGCGGCCATGATAACGCCGAGGTCTTCACGTATGTCCTCTTCCGGCTTCCGCCACCTCCTGAGATAGGCCCCCCCGATACGCGCCGAGAGCCACAGCACGAAGAAGGAAAGCAGGAAAACAAATACCGGGTGGTTCAATGGATTGTTCATTCGCTATGGCTCCTCTGGTTTGCTCCCAATCGGTAGCAAGTGCTTTTGGAAGAAGGAGTTGAGGACTAGCCACCAACAGCAGATTGCGGAAGCAAGGTTAATTTCCCCTCTCAGTACCCTTTTTCCTTATCGACAACGTTGATGAGTGGCTTCCCCTCGACAAAGCGGCGGATGTTCTCTTTGACAATGTTAGCAATGCGGTCATCGATTTTATCGGACTGTCCAGCAACATGCGGTGTGATGATAACGTTTTCGAACTTCCAGAGCGGATGGCCTTTCGGCAGCGGTTCTGGGTCCGTCACGTCCACACCGGCGCCTGCGAGATGGTTGCTCTCAAGAGCCTTGACCAAGCCGTCCATATCGTAAAGTCCGCCACGGCTGACAGCGATGAAGTAGGACCCTTTCTTCATTAGGTCGAACTGCTGCGCACCCATCATCTTATGGCTCACGGGGGTATGAGGCGCCGAGACGAATACGACATCTGCTTCCGGGAGAACCTGGTCCAACTGGTCAGGCTTGACGGTCTTTTGGATAACCGGCATGAAGGGAATGTCCTTCGTGTCAACCCCGATCACATTCATACCATGGCCCCAGGCGCGAAAGGCGATCTGCGTCCCAATTCCGCCGACACCGATGATTACCGCAGTTCGGCCATTGAGCTCTATGCCGGGGTAGGGACGCGGTGATTGCCACAGTTCCTGCTGCTTGTGTTCATAGAAAGTATAGAGATGCCGGGTTAACAGCAATAGCATGGCCATGGCATGGTCGGCGATTTCGGGGCCTTGTACAATCTTGTTGTTCGTCAGGACGATGTTGCTGTCGCGCAGGTCAGTGCCGCCGGAGAGATGAAGAACTCCTTCGACTCCTGCGCTCATGACTTGCACCCATTGTAGTTGCTTGCCAGCCCGTACCTCCTCCGGGGTGATATCGCCGATAAAGGCATCGGCATCACCGATCTCCTTTAGTGCATTTCTTTCCGTCACGGGGACGATTTTCGCCTTTGAAGAGGCGCTCTGGAGATCCTTTAACAAGGCTGGATCAGCGCTGTCGAGTAGGATTTTTTTCGTCTGAGCATGAGCAGCAACAGCAAATGCGCAGATGGCAAGCAATAGAACCAGGCGTCGCATATAGGGGGGTATCCTTTCCATTCAAGTATCTAAGTCAGTTGGAAAACCTAGTCATCGCATTTGCTCAAAAGGATAGGTCCTGGTTCTGAAATGAAAGAACCTGCCCAATATGCCAGCTGGGCTGCTCTATCCTAGCCCGTCTTCGGGGACTCATCTTGATTTCTCGATTTCGATCCAGTATTTGCACGGAGAAATGTCAAGACCCCTTATCGTGTGAAAGCGACTACAAGATACACGAACCACACGGAAAACAGGCAGCTGTTTCGTTTCGTTCGTGGTTTGGATTTGAAATTCGCCACGATAAATGATCAGATGATTCCAATCGAGAAAATGACATAGAGCAGGATCGCCGTGGCCAGGACCAGGACGAGCCAGGGCTTGTAGTCCTCGAGGAACGGCCGCTTCGGCTCCGTGCCTATGTCGGATTTCAAAGCGCTCCAGCAAATCGTCGTTGTCGCGAGCTTCCCGGCCGGCTCCGGCGTCGAGCGCATGCTGACCGCAATCATCACCGCGGCGCTAATCAGGAACTCGATGATCGCACCGTGCAGCCAGGGCTCCAGATACTTGGTATGCATGAACGGCAGGAAGGGAGAGTGGCCGTAAAGGTGTGTCCACATCCGGTCCGACATCAGCATGATCGCGAAAACGAATCCGGTCAGGGTACCGGCCCAGACGCCCCTCGTCGTGATGCGCTTCCAGGCGACCCCGATAAAAAAGACCCCTGCAAACGGAACCACGAGGCCGATCGACACCTGCTGGAGGTAATCCCAGAGTGAGCTGAATCTTCCGATTACCGGCGCCCAGAGGGCGCCTAGGACGGCTACTGCGGCAACCACGATCCTTCCCACAAGGATCTGCCGTTGGTGATCCGCGTTCGGCCGCCGGCGCAGATACAGGTCTCGGGTGAACATGGTTGAGATTGAGTTGAACGTGGCGCTCATATGGCCCATCAGGGCCGCTGTGAGCCCGGCCACCGTGAGGCCGAGCAGACCGTGGGGCATCACCGATCCAAGGAGCTTCGGATAGGCCTGATCGGCTTGCGGCAAGGCGGGCCACAGCGCCCGGGCGATCATTCCCGGCACCACGAGCACAAACGGGATCAGGAGCTTCAGGGCGCCGGCGAAAATCGCGCCTTTGCGTCCTTCGTTCAGGTCCCTGGCCGCGAAGGCGCGCTGGACAAGGACCTGGTCCATGGACCAGTAGAATGCCCCGCCCAGGCAGGTCACGCCGAAAATGGCACCGGTCCAGGGGATATTCGGGTCTGAAGCCGGCTTGAAGGCCTGAAAGAGCTCCGCCGGCACCTTGGCGTGGAGAGCTCCGATGCCGCCGACTTCGCGCAAGCCGAGGGCTGTAAGGACGCACGCACCGGCCAGGAGGACCGCCGTCTGGATGGCGTCGGTGTAAACGACCGTGGTCAGGCCGCCCTTCATGGTGTACAGGGCCGTGATCATCGCCAGGATCCAGATCACGAGCGCCGGGTCCCAATCGAACAGCGTCCTGAAAACGAGCGCCGACGCCCAGAGCGAAATCGAAATCTTGGTCAGGATGGAGAAAACGACCATGATCCATGAAAGGAGCAGCCGCACGCCAGCGTCAAACCGCCGCTCCAGGAACTCGGGAACGGTGAAAATACGGTTCTTGAGGTAAAAGGAGAGGAAAACGAGGATGAGCGGAAGCAGGCAGAATATGGCGCTCCACTCGTACGCGGCGCCGATGGCCATGCCGATCAGATAGCCGCCGCCGGCCAGCCCGACAAAATGCTCCGCCGAGATGTTCGAGGCCAGCATCGAGGCCCCGATGAAGGGCCAGCGGAGCTTGCGTCCCGCCAGGAAATAGCCTTCCGTCGTAGCCGGCTTGCGGACGACGAAAATACCGACGGTAAAGATGACTGCCCCGTAGAACAGGATGATGACCCAATCGACGGGCTGGAATGTGATGACTTCGCTCATTGATTGGTGCTTCCGCTATCTACTGTCGATGGACCGCCTCCATATCATTCTGACAAGCACACTTATTCCCTGTTTCTACACCAATCAGGCTCGTGCCACATATACTACAGTTTTTTGAATTCACAAATCTCAAAACTTCCCTTTTTTCTTCAAAAGCTAACGAGGTTCCATGGCGATGAAGTGAACTCCGTCAGCTTCATCGATGTTGTAGATGCTCACAATGTGAGGATGGTTCAGGGCTGAGGCGGCCCGAACTTCATGCTCAAACCGTTCCAGTGAGTGGGGGGGCCTTGGATAACTCTTCGGGCAGGAACTTCTAGGCCACGGGATGGCGCAGGCGTGTGTCTTGCGCCTTGTAGACCACACCCATGCCGCCTTCGCCAAGTTTCTCAACGATTTGATAAGGGCCGAGTGTCTTGCCGATCATGAAGACTCCTGGCACCGCAAAGCTCGCCGTGAGCATTGATCACCCAAACAATCGCAAGTAGGCCTGAAAGACTCCGAAGCAGATCACCCTGGGGACGAACCAAGTCCATGGACGCCCCCTTTGTTTGGACAAGAAGCAGGGGAAGGCAAAAGGGAAAGGAAAACTGGACCAACGACAAAACCTATTCTGAACCCACTCAAGCTCCAGTGGAAGGGATTTTGCTGATGGAGGAAGAGACTCGGACCTGCGCCCCCCTGCGCCCAAGGCAGAGGACAAGCCATTTATCAATAACTTTACTCGTGTCTCCTCAACGAATATTCAATAACTCAGCTGATCTTTCGGCGGTAATTGCCGCCTTATTGCCGACAAGTTTCTCAAGAATGACCCGTGGTCGATTACACCGTGCCTGAGGCCAACGTTTCCTGGAAAACGCGATCATGACGGAAAGTCTCAAGGTTTTTGAGGTTCATTCAATCAACCACCTGGACTTCTTACTTTAGGGGATTGATCCAGACTTTCTCGGGCCTTTTGCGGGTACGGAGGCTCGGCACCAAAGCTTTCAGGCTACACTGTATATGAACTCAGGTGGTCTGTACTTACCCACAGGGGTGTAGCTCATTTGACCTTATGCTTGCTTTTCTTGGCCGCTCGCGCATGATGGTGATCACCTCCTGCCTTCTTTTTCGCTTCAGGGGGATCAGGAATCATCGTGTCGACCGCGATCTTCCAGCCTCCGTCCGCCTGCTTCTTCCACACGCTGGCATATTTGATGGTCGTTTCGGCAACCTTGCCTTTCTTGTCTTTGACACTCACTTTCCCGGTACCCCAGCTATAGGCGAGATCACCGGAACGAGCAACCTCGACTTTCACTGGCTTCCAGGAGATTTCCGGCTTGTCCTTCATCATCGCTTCAAAGTACTTCTGCATGTTCCCTTTGCCCTGGACCATGGGAGCGTCCACGGCCATGCCGACAACGTCGTCGGTATAGAAACTCGCCGCCTCAGCCGGGTCCAAAGCCGCGACTGCCTTTGCCATGTCGGCCTCAGCGGCACGTATGGCGGTCTCATCTTTCGCTCTTGTGTCCGGCGCTTTAGGTGCTGGCTGCTGACACCCGGTCAGCGCGAGAATCAGCGCTACAACCGGGGTCAAGAGCAGTGGACATTTAATTCCCTGGTGGTTTGGCGTGAACATCACAGTGCCTCCTTTGGACTGGATTGAAAGGCCACGGCTGAATCCTCCTCAGAGAATGTGACCTATCTCGAGAAACATCGAGAGACTTAGTGTGTGGGAACCAGCAGAACTGACATGAACCTCCTGGCTCTGCCGAGGAGAAGCGTTGAATCTATTCCGATTCAGTTTACAACTCTGGGATCAACACCACAATAGTTCAGAATTGACCCGCACGATTTTGCCTAGAGACAGGAATGGTGGGACATTTCAGGAGTCGAGACCATAATGACTGTCCCCCTGCAATATATCCCATAAGCAAGAGTGGGGACCTCAAAGATAAGGCAGGCTTCCTAGTTCTCTCCTTCAAGTATCACCCTCAAAAAACGCGGATTTTGACGAATTCTTGCAGATTAATGACTGCTCCTCGAGTGCATCTCGTCAGGCCAGATTGGACTCAGAAAGTAAACAGAAAGGAGGGATCGTTAATGCGTTGAAGTAGTTCTCTTGCTTTCCAGAAGCTTACGAATTGTAGGATATTCCTATTCCATGGGGTATATGAAAGGGGATCACATATTGAGGGATTGTGAATTTGAATCCATGCCTGAAGGTATTACAACGGGGATGACCCAGGATGGTAAACACACCCTGAGTGGAAACAAATTTAAAGATGTCAGATTAGGAATTGGCATGGAGGCAAACAGC
>DATKMG010000170.1:0-13697 GCA_035541995.1 Terriglobia bacterium | reverse complement strand
CAAGTATTCAAGGCCCTCAGAGCAAAAAAACGCGGCCAGGGACTTAGATCATTCAATTTCTCCAGCAAGTTCCCCAAATTGTCCAATCGGCTTTCGCGCAGCCGGAGAGCTTCCAACGCCATACAGGATATGATCGCATTCTCCCCTATTGCATAGAGCAGGAGATCCGCAGAACTGAATTCCGTTTGCCTGAATATCTCCACACCATCCAAGAATGTGGCCTGAGTGAGCATATCATCGGGATTTGCTGATTGACGGTAATAGTCCTGAAGAGAATTTGCTACATTGTAGATCTGAGCTATATCGGGCTTGCGTTCGATTTCAGCCCCGACCAGAGGCTGGGATTGGACAGCAGGCATTTCGTTTTCTTTGTGTTTTATGGTGAGGGCAGGGCGGCGTGACTTATGAAAGTGCCAATTCAGGATAAAAAAGAGAAGCAGTCCCAGACCAAGATAAATGAACCCTTCCATTGAGAATCCCTCAAAGCCGTTTAACCCGGGGGGTGAATGCGAATTGGCCGGAACAAAGAAGAATTAGAATGATATTGGTGCCGGGCTAGTCTCGTCAATGAGCTTCTGGTGTGGTCAGCTATAAGTCAGTTGAGCCGTGAATTCCGGAGACCGGTCATACTTTCTTTAACCAGGGAGATCAGCGCCATGGGTCTCGGTAGGAAAGGCAATTCAACCGGGTAGAAGTCAATCCATGGCGGAAAGCTTACTCCCGAACCGAGGAATTCGTTGCATTGGAAACGGACTCGCCAGGATTTTCAGTGTTGCGGGGCAATTCCAGTCTTTCTTGAAGACTCTCCAGGGCATGCATTTTGTTCAAGTACACGTAGGTCTCATGAGTGCGGTAGCGGGCCAGCCATTGGTGTTCGAGTCGCTCGTTACGGCTTAACTGCTCTTTCTGGTCCAAGTCCTTCAGCCGAAGAAGCGGATTTAGCCATTCCACCCCGAACTTACTCAGGCCATACTGCACGCGTTTCGGCCCACCATTATAAGAAGCACCGGAGGCATACCTCTCATATCCGGAACCCATTAAAGACGGGTGGCCAGTACTGAGTTCCGCCAGGTAATAGTCCAGCAGGCAGATCTCGGCTTTGATGGCACTCAGGTGATTGCTGGTCGCCTCTTTGAAGTTGCGGGGGATGCCGGCTTCCGGATACATTCGCCACACAGCGGACATTCCAGAGGGTGTAAATTGAGTAATCCCTCGTGCACTGGCATAGTTGCCCGTAAACGAATAGGCATCCTCTTGGTTGGCCCCGATTATCACCAGAATCCGTTCCGCCAGGCGCATCAGTTGGGAGGCCTGGTCATCGTTGAATTTCGTATCCTCTCCCGTGATGCTCCGAAATCGTCCCGGATCCATTTGTTCGGCCAAAATCAAGTGAAAGTAGTCTTCATCACTGAAAGCGGGGCTCACCGAGAGGGGCTTGTCAGGGAATGTTCTTGACATGACGGGGGCCAATTCCTGTTGCGCTTGCCGAATCTTTCCCATCAGGTAGACTTTTCCCGCTTCGACCAGTTCAGGTTGAAGCAAGGCGCTGGAGTATGGGGTGTAAATGAGGGCATCCTGCCCGAAGAATTTCTGCCGTTTGGGTTCCAGAGCATAAAGGAGGGCAACGACACCCGTATTGGCAGGCTGGAGAATGTCTATGGAAGAATTGAACCCATTCCACCAAGAGACCTGATATTGAATTTTCGCGTCGCTCAGGGAGAATTGCCCCTTTTCCTCGATACCTCTCACAATCTGAATCTCACCGGTTTTGAAGTCTGCCAGCGCCAGCTTGATTTCACGGCGGGCTGGCTTCTGCTTGGAATCAGGGAAATAGGAGACCTTCTCTTTTTCCAGTTGCGACTTGGCATTTTCGATCACAGGTAGTAATGCCACATCTGCCTGGAAAGGGGTCTCGCCCAATGCCGGCATCGGCTTAAGCTTCCTAGCTGCCCTGACCCTGGTGACCCTGAGTCGGCTATGACGGCTCTTGTGGCTCTTCTGGGCTCTAGCAGAGGGTGTCGCTGATTGATTGGGGGAAGGAGAGGATGCCGTTGTTTTGGTCACAGCTCCCGAGCCGGTTGGGCTGGCGTGCACTGACAACGCTACGATAGTCATCCCGATAATTCCCAGGCACAATCTCGACATCGGCCAGCTTCCGCCCCAATGCTTCATCGCTGTACCCCTTTCGCTCGCCATTCTAACTCATGTTCCTACTTCTCGACCACTGGTATTGACAACATTAGAGTCATAAGATCGGCATGAATTGCTTGACATTCTAGGCCCTATAAGTATAATGTGCAACTGACAATTGAATCGCACGTTCTTATCGAGAGTGGTTGAGGGACTGGCCCTTTGAAACCACGGCAACCTCCCCTTCGAGGGAAGGTGCTAACTCCTACAGAAGAACATTTCTGGGAGATAAGAAATAGGACGCTTTTAAAGACCTCTTCTTATTGAAGAGGTTTTTTTTTAGGATGCAAAACCGGGTCGAGATTTATTTATGGTCATCAGTGCCGGTGCCGTCCGTAACCCGGAAGGCCTAGAACCCACAACCTACGTATTAGGACTGCAATGTCGCGAGTGTGGCCAACGCTACCCGAAGGAACCCCTTTCGGTTTGTGAGTACTGTTTCGGGCCACTTGAAGTCACCTATGATTACGAAACTCTAAGGACTTTCCTCTCTCGAAAATTGATTGAAGGCCGCCCCACCAACATGTGGCGTTACCGAGAACTTCTACCCCTGGACGGTGAGGCAAGAGTCGGCCATCAGGTGGGATTCACTCCGCTGGTCAAGGCTGCCAACCTTGCAAAACGGCTCGGGATTCGAGAGCTTTACGTTAAGAACGATAGTGTTTGCTTTCCCACCCTGTCCTTTAAGGACCGTGTGGTCGCGGTTGCGCTCTCCAAGGCTCTAGAATTTGGATTTGATACCGTCGGTTGCGCCTCGACAGGTAACCTGGCCAACTCTGTAGCGGCAAATGCTGCCAGTGTCGGTTTGCAGAGTTACATTTTCATTCCCGCTGACCTGGAACTGGGAAAAGTCCTGGGGACGCTGATCTACACGGCCAACGTGATTGGCGTTAATGGGAATTATGATGACGTAAACCGACTTTGCAGCGAGGTTGCCGGAAAATATCGATGGGGATTCGTCAATATCAACCTGCGCCCGTTTTATGCCGAAGGCTCTAAGAGTTTTGGATTCGAAATCGCGGAACAGTTGGGCTGGCGGGTCCCGGACTGTGTCGTCGTTCCCATGGCAGGAGGTTCACTAATTACCAAAATCCGTAAAGCTTTTGGTGAGTTTGAAAAACTGGATCTGGTTCCCAGCAATCACTGCAGAGTTTTCGGAGCTCAAGCCACTGGATGCTCTCCTATCACCACAGCAGTTAAAGCGGGTCGTGATTTTATCAAGCCCGTCAAGCCTCAGACCATCGCCAAGTCGATCGCCATTGGCAACCCGGCGGATGGGTACTACGCTATAAGGGCTATGACTGAGTCCGGGGGCTGGGGGGAAGATGTTGCGGATGACGAAGTAGTGGCAGGTATTCGGATGTTGGCTGAAGACGAGGGGATTTTTACGGAAACTGCAGGAGGCGTCACCGTGGCAGTCACCCAGAAACTCGTCCAGCAAGGCCGGATAAAGGAGGACGATCTGACAGTCATCTCAATCACGGGCAACGGTCTAAAGACTCAGGAAGCTGTACAAGATCACCTCGTCCGCCCTGAAGTCATTAGCGCTAAACTCAGTGAGTTTGAAAAGAGCACATTCTTTAGGAAAGCATGAGTACTCCATCGGAAAGGTACTCCCGGCAAATGCTCTTCCCCGAGATTGGGGACAAAGGGCAGGATCGCTTGACTCAGAGCAAAGTCGCCATCTTCGGCTGTGGCGCCCTTGGGACTGTGCAAGCCGATGCCCTCTGCCGAGCGGGCGTTGGCAGCCTGCGCATCATCGACCGGGATTTCATTGAAGAGAGTAACCTCCAGCGTCAAACTCTTTTTTCCGAAGATGATGTTCGAGCCGGCTTGCCCAAAGCCGTCGCTGCCCAGAAGAGACTCCGGCAGGTGAATTCCCTCGTTGCTGTTGAGCCCCTGGTCTTGGATGTCAACTACAAGAACGCCGAATCCCTCGTCGAGGGGATAGACTTGATCCTTGATGCAACTGACAATTTTGAGACCCGTTTTCTATTGAACGATGTCGCTGTGAAATACCGCAAGCCATGGATTTACGGGGCTTCTGTCGGCAGCTACGGCCTCTCGATGACCGTCATCCCTTATGAAACGCCCTGCTTGCGTTGCATTTTTGAGACCATGCCACCGCCCGGCATGTCTCCGACTTGTGATACCGCCGGTGTGCTGGCTTCCATTGTCAATATCATCGCTTCCATTCAGGTCACGGAGGCTATCAAGATTCTCACGGGAAACTTGCATCGCATCAACCGGAAGATGATTTTCTTTGATGTTTGGGAGAATTCCTGGAAGCGCTTTGATATCGCCAGCGCCAAAGACCAAGGGGAGTGTCCTGTTTGCAGGCTCGGTCGGTACGAATTTCTCGAGGGGAAAGAGGGATCCAGTGTGACAACCCTGTGTGGCCGGAATTCTGTCCAGATCAATCAGCCGGGAGGCCATCAGCTTGACTTTGAACAACTGGCAAGGCGATTGACCCCGCTTGGCGCCGTTCAATTCAACAAGTTTCTATTCAGATTTACGGTGGATAGTTACGAAGTTGCCATATTTCCGGACGGACGAGGGATTGTGAAAGGAACCAAGGATCCCAATGTGGCACGCTCCATATATGCCAAGTATGTGGGAACCTAGAATTGAGACCGCAATATCAGCAATGCCGGTTACAGTATTCCTGCCGGTTTGATAGCAGAGCGAGCTGTCCGGGAATGGGAGAAATTAGTTCCGTTTAGCACGATTACCGCCCTGGTCAATAACATGGATGGCAATTCATCGAGAATTTCTTGCAGGATTTTCCTGTTGGAGGGCGTTTGAAGTCGGAGATTCTCTACCTCGACAACGCGGCTACCAGTTTTCCCAAGCCTGAATCAGTCTATGCGGCATTGAATTGCTTCCTTCGAACCGACGGAGCTAATCCGGGCCGGGCTGGACATCGGATGGCCGTGCGAGCCGAGAGATTTATTGAGGAAACTCGGCTGTTGTTGGCCAAACTCTTCGGAATTGCCGACCATACCCGGGTAATTTTCACCCTCAATGCCACGGATTCCCTGAACATTGGAATCAAGGGTTCCTTGAAGCCGGGAGACCATGTCATTACGTCCATGCTGGAACACAATTCGGTTTCCCGACCTCTGAGACAGCTGGAACGTGACGGAAGAATCGAGCTCACTCAAATCGCATTTTCTGAGGAGGGCTTTGTGGACCCGGCTGATATCCAAAAGGCGATCAGGCCCAACACTCGGCTCATCGTATTGACGCATGCTTCCAATGTTCTAGGAACTATTCAGCCGATTGGGGAAGTGGGTCGCATTGCCAGGGAACACGATCTGCTTTTCATGGTTGATGCAGCCCAAACTGCAGGTGTCGTTCCCATCGCCATGGAGGACCTTCAGATTGACATGCTGGCGCTGCCAGGGCACAAGGCGCTGATGGGCCCGACGGGCGTAGGGGTTTTGATCGTCGGCAAGAGGGCAGACCTGCCGGCCTGGCGCGAAGGCGGCACTGGAGGCGACTCATCCAATCCCGTTCAGCCGGTGGAATTGCCTTACCGATTGGAGGGCGGGACCCCAAACACCGTGGGGATCGCGGGTCTGCGTGCAGGTGCCGAATTTGTGCTGCAACAAGGGATCGAGAGAATCCATCAGCAGGAGAATCAACTGCTTGATCAATTAATCCGTGGTCTGGCAGAGAATCCGATGGCTCACCTCTATGGCAGCCGGGATCTCAAAAGGAGGGTGGCGACTCAATCGTTGAATATGACTGGCTATACAGCAGCCGAGACCTCGGCGATTCTGGACGAGACGTTTCATATCGCGGTACGATCCGGTTTGCATTGTGCCCCCTATGTGCACCGCCAGCTGGGTCTTTTCCCGGAGGGTGCAGTCCGAGTCAGCATTGGGTACTTCAACACAGCGGATGATATTGACTGTTTTGTAGCAGCTCTGAATGAGATGGCGGCTTAAGTTGATGAGTCTTCCTTGTATTTTTATACGCTGTGATGACGAAGAACCCAAAATCGACAAGAGGGGCTTGTGACCTTTTCGGGTCGCCACAATCGATGAAAATGGTGGAGGGCCCCGCTCCGTCGGGGCCTTGATCGCACAGGTCACAGCGGTCGCGACAGGTGACAGCGGTCACCCGCGCGACCCTTCATTAAAACCTCATTTTCATGAAAGCCAATCATGCCCCTCAGAGGGGCGCCACGTAACATGAAAATGCGTACGCGGGGAGCAATCGTCCAAAAAGCAGGCAAGGATGCCTGCGCTCCCAGGTATTTTCAAGAAAGAGGGCCGTTATAAGATGAAAGGGAAACTCAAAGCAGGTATCCTGGGTGCCACGGGCACCGTGGGGCAGCGTTTCGTTCAACTCCTGGAGAATCACCCGTGGATTGAAGTCGGCGATCTGGCTGCCTCAGATCGGTCCGAGGGCAAGCGCTATGAGCAGGCTTGTACCTGGAAGATCTCCGGGCAAATTCCGGAATATGCTCGTGCCCTTGTGGTTAAAGAGTGTGCCCCGCCCTTGGATTGCGATTTCGTATTCTCAGGTCTGCCCTCCAATATTGCGGGCGAAATTGAGAGGGACTTTGCGAAAGCCGGCTATCCAGTGGTCAGTAATTCCAAGAACCATCGAATGGACGAAGATGTGCCGTTGTTGGTCCCTGAAATCAACCACGCCCACCTCGACCTCGTGCCGCTGCAAAGGAGGAACCAGAACTACGACGGCGGATACATTGTTACTAATCCCAACTGTACCGTCATGGCCATGATCCTGGCGCTGGCTCCGTTGCACGAAGAATTCGGACTGGAAAGAGTCCATGTCGTGTCGATGCAAGCCTTGTCTGGCGCCGGGTACCCCGGAGTGGCCAGCCTCGACATTATCGACAACGTCATCCCTTACATCGACGGAGAGGAAGAAAAAGTCGAGCTTGAACCCAGAAAAATCCTGGGAAGATTTCAGAACGGAAAGGTCCACTTGGCTGATTTCACGGTCAGTGCCCAGTGTCATCGTGTCCACGTCTTGGACGGACACCTCGAGGCAGTCTCAGTCAGCTTGCGCCGGCGACCTTCTCAGGAAGCCCTGATCGAGGCCCTGAACAGTTACCGCTCGCTTCCCCAGAAGTTGAAGCTCCCCAGTGCCCCGGCCCGACCTGTCGTAATCGTGGATGGTCGCGACAGGCCGCAACCCCGCATGGACCGGGATGTCGAGCGGGGAATGGCCACTGTCGTGGGACGGATTCGTCCATGCCCTAATTTCGATTACAAATTCAATGTACTTGGGCACAATACGATTCGTGGCGCTGCCGGAGCTGCGATTCTGAATGCTGAATTGCTAGTCGCGAAGCAATTATTGAGTAAGAGAACGCAGGGCCAACCCGTAGGCCAGGCCTGTTAGGCGGCGCGGACAACGGCACCTGTCACCTAGGGTTTCAGGGAGGTCTTATGCCAATTCAAGTTCGAATTCCCGTTCAGCTGCGGTCTTTGACCAACGGGCAGGAAGTCGTGAGCGCCAACGGGAAATCGGTCCTGGAGATTATTGAAGATATTGAGCACCACCATCCTGGAGTCAAGGACCGGATTTGTGAAGCCAATGGCCGGGTCAGGCGTTTCGTTAACATCTTCGTAAATGAAGAGGACATCCGGTTCCTGCAAAATCTGGAAACTCCAATTAAGGAATCCGATGAGATTTCTATAATTCCTGCGATCGCCGGCGGGTAATAAGTCTAGCGAAGATTACTCACCACAAAGACACCAAGGCACAAAGAATAGGTCCAGGGTCCTCGCCTGCCAGGAACTGCGATATGACCTCGGGTTGGTCAACCACTCGGGAAGAGAAAGACGGGAGTGGGAATACGGATAAGGCGTGTTAAATCTGGTTTGTCAAGTTTGCCTTGGTGTCTTATTGTCTTTGTGGTGAAAATTAGAGCTTAAGATTCCACAAGCTCCGATGCTCGCTGGGCAGCCTTGACAACAGCCTTGATCAGGGTGACCCGCAATTTCCCCTCTTCCAGCTCCAGAATACCGTCTATGGTGCAGCCAGCCGGAGTCGTCACATTGTCCTTCAAAAGGGCCGGATGCTCCTTTGTATCCAACACCATTTTGGCGGCCCCTAAGGTCATTTGTGCCGCCAGTTCGGTGGCTACCGACCTGGGCAACCCGACTTTCACACCTGCTTCGGCAAAAGATTCCAGGATGATGTAAATAAAGGCGGGGCCGCTGGCACTTAGCCCAGTCACTGCATTCATGTATCGTTCATCAAGAATCACGGTTCGTCCTACTGAGGAAAAGATCCGCTCAGCTTCCCTTAAATTCTGGTCTTCCGCATAGGTCCCCTTGCAGAGGGCTGTCATGCCCGCCCGGATCAGGCACGGCGTGTTTGGCATGGCGCGGACCACCGGGATCTTTGCTCCCAGAATTCTCTCGATATAAACTGTCGTCACTGAAGCTACGATAGAGATGACCAACTGCTCGTGACGGACTTCGCCCCGAATCTCCTCGAGCAATTCCTGCACCACCTGGGGTTTCACTGCCATCAAAAGCAGATCGGCTTCTCGAACCGCTTTGCGATTGTCATTGGTGGCAGCGACCCTGTACTTCTCCTGCATTAATTCCACTCGTTCGTCGTGCTTGTCCGTCGCGATTATGCGGTCCCGAGGAAACGCTGCGGCATCCAAGATTCCTGCGACTAGCGTCTCGCCCATCTTGCCGGCACCCAGCACTGCCAGTTTTCTTGGTTTGGTCATAGTTTACTCCGTTCCTATTGAGTCCCTCTCTTTGATGTTAGAATGACTGGGACTGCATTGTATCCTGTTTTTTAGGAAGGAAAGAATGGGACTGTTCAAGAAAGATCGGGAACTCGACGAAGGAGCTGTACTTGCGGCTCTGCAAAAGGTCCAGGATCCGGACTTAAATCAAGACATCGTGAGCCTCGGATTTATCAAGGATCTGAAACTCGACGGAGGAAGGGTGAGTTCTACCATCGAATTCAATATGCCGTTGTTTCCCTCCAAGCGGCAGGTCCAACTTCAAGCTGAGGAGACATTGAGAGAGGTCCCCGGGGTGACTGACGTCCTGATTTCCCTAGCCTTCAGCATCAACGCGCGGGCGGGGACAGAGACCAATCATCTCATCCCTACTGTCCGCAACACCATTGCGGTGGCCAGCGGCAAAGGGGGAGTGGGTAAATCCACCGTCGCCGTTAATCTGGCCGTCGCCCTGACCAAGTACGGCGCTCGCGTGGGGCTGATGGACGCCGATGTATACGGACCCAGCATTCCGATCCTCATGGGTGCCTTCGACCCTCCAAGTGCAGGTACAGCGAAGATCCTTCCTCCGGAGATCCGCGGCATCAAATTGATCTCTATGGGCTACTTCCTCCCGAAAGATGAAGCCGTCATTTGGCGCGGTCCTATGCTGCATAAGATGGTCCAACAATTCCTGGGCGACGTTGATTGGGGAGAACTGGATTACCTGGTGATCGATCTACCGCCGGGTACGGGGGATATTCAGCTCAGTCTGTGCCAGACTATCCCGTTAACCGGAGCCGTGGTCGTGTCTACCCCTCAGGATCTTGCACTAGAAGTGGCTTCAAAAGCCATCGCCATGTTTAAGCGACTCAATACGCCGATACTCGGAATTGCCGAAAACATGAGCTACTACGCGTGCCCCCGCTGCGGAAACCGAGATGACATTTTCGGGCACGGAGGGGCTCGAAAGGCGTGTGAGAAAGGAGGCTATCCCTTCCTGGGCGAAATCCCCCTGAGCACGCTGATTCGAACGCGTAGTGACGACGGTCAACCACTGGCACTGGAAGACGGTGAGAGTCCAATCAGTCGGGCCTTCACGGATCTGGCCCGGGCCGTGGCCACCCAGGTCAGCCTCAATAATGCCCAGGCTGTCCCGTTGATTTCCATCGAGGAGTAGTTCCCAATATGGCTCTTGCCCCCAAGTCGATTAAGCTTTCGGCTCCGAAGGGGATCGAAATTCAGTGGAACGATGGTCATCAGGCGTCATATCCTCATGCCCTCTTGCGGACACAATGCCCCTGCGCGGCCTGCCGTGATCATCCGCCGGAAGTGAAAACTGAACCGGATCCTCTCCCTATCTATGGCAAAGGGCCGATCAAGGCGACGAGCGCTGAGCAGATTGGGCATTATGCTATTCAATTCCATTGGAACGATGGCCACTCCTCAGGTATCTACCCATTTGCCTATCTCCGAGAAATCTGCCCTTGCGACGAATGCCAAAGTAAACGGCTTGGCTAGTTAGTTAGAGGAATCCACAATAGACTGAGCCTGATCAAAACCCTGCCCGACCCCCCTAACGCTATGCGCGTCTGAGCCGTAAACCATCGGGATACCTCGTCGAATGGCTTCCCTGACAATCCAGTCGGGAGGGTAGGTTTCCAGGCAATCCGGCTTGAAAAGTCCCGCTGCGTCCAGGTCCAGTTCCATTTGATTGGCTTTGATCAGGTCCAGTATTTCTTCAATCTGAGGCTTGAACAGAAAGGGGTTTTCGAGAGGAAATCGCCTCTGAAACTTGTGAATGAGGCTCAAATGCCCCACTCGGAGCGGTTTGTACGGTCCAAGGTCCACGAGGATAGATTGCTTTACCTGGAACCAGTAGGCCCGGTGCACGGCTTCTACACTGCCGTAGACTTCCACTAGTCCATCCCGGAAATCGTCGGGGCTGTGGTCAACACACCGCCACCCCCCTTTCCCCTCCAGGAAATGGACGGACAGCAGGGCATCATCTATGTCCAGACCGTAGCGAGTGAGCAAATTGCGGGTCCAAGTTTCATGGCCGGGAATGTAGTCCACTTCCAATCCAGCCTTGAGCTCGATTTCTCCAGCAAACTTTCTTTTGAGCCGATGTGCCAACTGGAAATAAACCTCCAGGTCTTCTGCTGCGATGCCGCAATCCTTCGTAGGTGCCGGGTCCTCGAATCCGGGAGGCAGTGGAGGGTGTTCCGTTAGGCTGTAAGATAGGAACTCCAACTCGATGGCTCGTCTGATGAATCCTTCAGTAGCTTCGCGGGAACCATGCGGGCAGAATTCCGTATGAGTGTGACCATCACGACGGGTGAGGTTGTACATCAGCCTCCTTTGCGACGACTTTTCGACTTCGTCTGCGCAGTTGGAGTGGGCGCTTGGGGGCGCTCTCCTCAGAGCAGGCTCGATCGATCGCACACAAGAGCGCGCGTTCCATTCATCATGGATCGCGGTTCACTTCTTCGGGGCAAAAGCTACGAGTGGAAATCCCCCTGCCGGACTGGGAAAAACGTCTACATCGACCCCATAGGTCTCCCGGATCAGAGTTCGTGTAATCACCTCTCCGGGTTTTCCCACCTTAATCACACTCCCTTCATGCAGGAGCACCGTGATTCCAGAATAGGCCGCCGCTGAAGTTAAATCATGCAGGACGGCAACTATGCTTATCCCGTGCTCCCGGTTCAGAGACCTTAACAGCTCAAAAATTGCGATCTGGTGGTGAATGTCCAAATGAGCATTGGGCTCATCAAGCATCAGGAGCTTGGGTTGCTGAGCAATCGCCCTGGCGATGAAGACGCGTTGTCTTTCCCCGCTCGAGAGATGGGAAATCGGCCGCTGGCGCAGATTTTCGAGATTAGTAAGCAGCAGGGCCCGATCGACAAACTGGTAGTCCTCATGAGTGAGACCGTGCAATCTCGCTAAATAGGGATAACGCCCCATAGCCACAATTTCGGATACCGGGTATGGAAACTCAAAGAATTGCTCGGATGAAATGACCGCTATATTCCGGGCAATATCCTTCGCGTTCATGTCAGACAGTGGTCTTCCTTCAAACAGGACCCTTCCCTGCTGCGGTTCAAGCACCCGACTCATGAGACGCAATAATGTAGTCTTTCCGGAACCATTGGGCCCGATCAAGGAGAGGAAGCTTCCCGCTGGGATTTCGAGGTTAACGTCTCGAATGACGGGCTGCCCCTTGTATCCGAAACTCACATTTTCCAACTTAAGTATCAAAACTCCCCCGCCTGCTGCCTGGTATGCAACAGATAGATAAAATAGGGTGCCCCCAACAGGGCGGTCAATGCACCCACGGGAATTTCGGTCGGCGGCGCCAAAGTTCGTGCCATCGCATCGGTCACCATCAAGAGAACAGCTCCGCCCAATGCAGAAGCGGGAAGCAGGTAGCGATGGTCCGCACCAATAATTGCTCGCATCATGTGGGGTACGATCAATCCAACAAATCCAATCATCCCTGCAACTGCCACACAAGCCGCAGCCATGGTCGATGCCGTCACGAAGAGGATTCTCTTCACGGATTCGACTTCCACTCCGAGATGAAGGGCCGCTTCTTCCCCTTGCGTCAAAACATTCAACTCCCGAGCAAACAGCCAGCTTACGCCGAACCCCGCAATCGTAAGAATTCCAGAGACTGTTATCAGGACAGAATCCCCTCCGGCCAGAGTTCCCAACAGGTAAAACAGGACGTTAAAGGATTCTCGATAGAACACGGAGAATACGATGAAAACAAGTGAATTGAAGAACAAGCCCACAATGACACCTGCCAAGACAAGGGTCTGGATGGGGGACTTGCCATCGATTAGAGCTATTCGGTATACAAGGGCGATCGAGAGCAAGGCAAATCCCAGGGCCATGCAGTAGAGAAAATAATAATTATGGATCCCGAATAAATTGGCCAGCATCACACCGGCAGTGGCTGCACCCGTCGTCCCCAGAATAAATGGATCTGCCAGCGGGTTGCGAAGAATCCCCTGAAAGACAGTCCCCGAACTTGCCAGCCCCATTCCCACAACCAAGCCAAGTATTATCCTGGGCAGACGTACGGTGACCAGAATGTTCCAATCTGGAATGCCCACTGCTCCGAGCAGCAGCGAGATTCCCCCTATTGCCAAGGTTGCCAGGAGCAACCAGAATAGCCGTTGTGCCGGTCTCATGTTACTCCCTCATCAGGGCTTCGAATCGGACCTGGAATTTCTCCATCCCTTCAACTAACCGTTGGTTCCCCCGTGAGAAGAGGTCCCTGTCGAAGTGGTCTATGATCCGGCCGTGTCGGACAGCACTGATTTCTCCCCAGCCGGGACGCCGTCGAATCTGATCAGCCGACGCTTCGAAGGAAAGAATGACCTCAGGATTACGCTGGATGATTGCCTCCCGGGAAACCAGCAACGCGGCCTTCTCGACATCACCGAAAATGTTCCTGGCACCGCATAGGGTTACCGCCTGATGAGTATAGCTGGCACGGCCCACTGTCCAGGAAGGGAGATCGATCTCAATATAGATGCTTGGCTGCCGGCTGAGATTGGCTGCCCGCCTGGTGACAATATCAACCCTTCTCTGCATGTCAGCGACAATTGCCCGCGCTTGCTCAGATTTTCCTATATCCTCCCCGACCGTCTGTATGGCCTCATAGATCTCATGGATGGACTGAGGACTGGGGATTTCAACCACGCTGATCCCCATGCCTCGGAGGCGGTTGACGATCTTAGTCGAACTCCACCGTTCAGCTAAGACG
>DATKMG010000169.1:0-13989 GCA_035541995.1 Terriglobia bacterium | reverse complement strand
CCCATTGGCAGCGGTTTTGATCAAACAATCCAGTCCCGGAAGCCATCGAGAGACTGCACACGGTTCGCCCAAAAAACCTGAGATAGAGATACTCCCCGAAGGACATCCAATGTCTGACCCTCTGAAAAGTGAAAGGATTGGTCTGTTGAATCCAAGATAGTTTCGCTGGGAGGTAACTAGGATGAAGAACACAGCCAGTTCGGGAATGGATCTCGGTCTCGTTTACCTTTTCCCGAAGTATACGAGCGGCAGCAGAACTCCGGGTATCGGCCCAAGAATAGACCGGGGTAACGGCGCGGCCATCGCCATCAACACCGAGCACATTGTGCCAAAAGGTAGAGACCGCCACCGCGGCAATGGGCTCGCAATTCTTGCCGGCTTTCTCCAAAACACTGCTGATGAGAGAAATCACTAACCTCACCAAAGCATCAGGGTCCGCGTCGGCCCGGCCATCGCGATCTGTATCGAAGGAGAAAGGGGCCCGGACATCGCAAGAACTCAATGGTTCTGCCCAGGAATCGAAAAGTATTGCCCGTAGGGAAGAACTCCCGACGTCTAAGGTCAAGATGAGAGGTTTGCGGGAGAGGTCAGGCCCAGGCATGTGGGGTCAGATGGTATAAATCCGCCTCGCTTTCCGTCGATGTCTGAGAACCAGGATGATTCCTGCCGCAAAACCACCAATATGAGCCCAATAGGCTGTTCCCCCCATATTGCCACCTGAACTTATAGTTAGCGTGAATGCCCCACTGAAGAATTGAATGATAAACCAGATCCCGATGAAGATGATGGCCGGGAGTTCCATCAGTTGAAAGAAGAAGAAAATCGGCACGAGCGTCAAGACGCGGGCACGGGGAAACAGGACCAGGTAGGCTCCGAGCACCCCAGCAATCGCGCCACTGGCTCCAACCGTGGGAATCCGAGAAGTGGAATTAGTGACGATATGCAGCACTGCCGCCGCCAGCCCGCAAACCAAGTAGAAGACCAAGAAACGAAAATGGCCAAGGCGGTCCTCCACATTGTCGCCGAACACCCAGAGATAGAGCATATTCCCCAGGAAATGCAGCCAGCCGCCGTGCAGAAACATTGATGTGAATAAGGGGAGGACACCGACGACCAACCCGGTGGTTTGCCAGTAGTCGGGATCAAAATAGAAGGAGGGCACGACTCCGAACAGAAAAAAGAATTTCCTCAACTGATGGCCCAGAGACAACTCATAAAACCATACCAACCCATTGAGCACAATCAGAACAACGACGAAAACCGGGAACCGGGTCGACCGGTTAATGTCTCTGAGGGGGATCATACCTGTCGAGAAATCGTAATCAAAGGCTCACCAGCAACGATATAGGAAGGGAAGGGGAATAACAAGTGCTTTTAGGAAGAGCCCGGGTCGCTATGAGAAGCACATCCGATGGTTGAACAGGGGCTCTATTTTCCAAGGAAGAATTTGAAAAAGAAATTTACTACTGTCAAAACACGAACCCGTAGGGCTACATTGGAAAACCGTCTTCTAAGAATAACCTCCCGCTACAGTATCACGGCTGGCCAGGAGTGTAGACATACCTGCGAGCCCCGGTTCCAGGTCTAAATACATACCAACCGCCGCGAAAGGGATTCAATTCGACTCGCCCCAGCTCCCGGTCTTCCGGGTTGTAGGAAACAAGGACTCCGGAGCCCGGAGTCGAAAAAGCAATTCGGTCATTGCCGATCAGGTCGATCAATTCCAGGACTCCGCCCGGTTTCCGTCGCATGACGACACTACCTGCAGCTCCAAGATTCCCATGCTCCGTCCACTTTCCGCGACCGTCAAGGAACTCGTAGTCACTGGAACTGACATAATCTATCCGACGCCCCTCCAGGTTTGCGGAGATTTCGTAAAAACCGGCTGACGGATTAACGGCCATCCAACCGGACACAGGCAGTTCAATCGGTCTCTCGTCTTTGTCGGGAACAACCCATGGCAGTGAGTCCGCCCGGTTTACATACACTTCGGCACCATTTTCGTACAAAACATGTAAGCGAGAATCAGCAATAACGCCGGTGGCGTGGGCCTGGCTGGGAGAATAGAATCGGCCGGTCCTGTCGGCATACTCAATCACTCTAGGGGGAATAAAAGCATACTGTTGCTGAAGCTGTTGCATCATGTAATAGGAACGAACCATGGCTTCCATACCAAATGGAGTGGCCGGATCAAACTCACTGACCAACCAACCCATGTTACCGTAACCAATAGTCGTGGCCAGGAAGAGGTCAACATACTCACGTCGCTTCGGCGATTTCGCCCAGTTGGGATCCAACTGGCTGAGGTAGTAATCCGTGTACCCCATCCCGTAATCGCATTCCAGCGGGTGCAGCTTCATCAGCATGAAGGCGACATCCAAAGGGTGGGTCAGCAGGTTGACTTTCGTGTAGACCCAGCCATAATGCCCAGAAGCTAATCCTGCGTACAACCATTGATAGGTGGCTTCTGACTGTGTCGGTCCGTATACTCGTTGATCATTGAGGAGTAGTTGGCCATAAGCGTAAAAAGTTGCCGCTAGGGTTCCGGCGCCTGGGACTCGTGCATCGTAATCACAATAGTCCCACGGGGCTACAGCGGAGTGCACATCGGTGTAAGACATCTTGACGCCAAATTTCTCCTTAATGCGTTTCGCATAATACTCATCGAACTCTACCGCCTTGACCGGCTTGAGGGCGTAATTGCGCGGCCAAGCCCGGCGCCACTCTCCATCTGACTCTCGCTGCACAAAATCCGGATTCCAATTGGTGTTGACTGTACAGAAATCGGTGTAGTTGGAATAGACACCCTGCAACCAACCGAGATCGTTTTGCACCTGGATGTACCACTTCAACATGGCATCTCCGCCTTTCTGCGGAGAGGCCTGTAACTTCATCGTGTTACTGTCGCCTTCATCACGCCAGGTTACTTCATGGCTGTGCTGCATGAGTTTGTCGAGGCCGAAGGACCGGATCATCTGACAACGCCGGTGATCCTTTTGAAAAGTCTCCGGTTCCGTCACGGTCCACAGGACCTGCTTCCCTTCCTCTTTCCTGAGGGAGGACGGGTTGGCAGTTGTGGGCAAGGTCTCTTCATATCTCGGCGAAACCGTTAGGAAAATCCTTTCGTAAAGATCATTTCGTCGGCCGTCAGTCTTGGGATTGTAGCGCATCCCTCCGTTGATTCGGGCGCTGTCACTCTTCAACATTGGCTCGCCAAAGTAAGGCTCCGACGCATTTGAGCGATACCAATCAAACCAGATTGATGCGAATAGTGGCTGGGAGGGGTCCCCCCACAAAAGGACCCGGGGATTACTGATTCCGTAAGTCAAGTAAGGAACTGTTATCAATCTTGCTTGGCCCACCCCCGACAGGTGGCCGAAATCGAGTTCGACAGCTTCCCCTCCCGGGCATCTCACGTCGAGGACCAGCGACTTCCCCCACAATCGCAACTGATAATGGGCTGTCCTCGAGCCAAAGCCGAAATCTGCCTCGATGGCCCCATCAGTAATTCGGGCTGCCAAGAGCTGACCTCTTGCTGTCTGCTCCTTCGGTGTGTCCGTGAAGCGGAGGCCGCCACTATCCAGGGGATGAATGGGGGGGTGCTCGTTAACTTGTGCAGTGATTTCATCGAGAGTACCTTCCGTCGGACGGTACTCGTAAGTAACCGCTGCGTCAGGACCCCGGTATGTGAGTTCAAACAGGCTGTGGCCAGCTTCTTTGACCCCAGTCTTAAAGTCCTTTTCAAAGTTGGTAGGGAGAATTGTTTCCTCCCGGGTCGGGAACGTCAAGGTAGACAGCCCGGTGTTCACACCAGCAATCTGACCCCCGTATGGCCTGAGATTTCGCTGCGGTTGAGGCTGGAAATCGAGCGGTTTGAGTTCCTCGGTAAAAAAGGCCAAAGAGTCACAGAAGAAGTAGCGAGGCTGATGATTGCGGGCCTTCGAAATCTCAATCCCGGAGAAGTTGACCGGGGTAGCCATCTCCCTCAATACTGATACTGGTATCTTCCGGTGGATGAGCCACCACTGTTTCCATTGGATAGACGTCAACTGAACTCTGAACTCCTTACCCTTGGCATCAGTCAACAACACTGACACTTCCGCCGGGGGGGTAGTTGGGTCTTCCACCCAGCTCCAGCGATTTCCATACCCCCACATTTCCATACAGTCGAACCTCCCCGGTACTGGCACAGGCCTGGGAGGGCGAGCCACAACCCGACTCTGATCTTTGGATCCAGAGTAGGTGATCTTTGCCACATACTGCCCCCACATTTGTTGTTCCCGGCTCCGGCGCAATTCACCCTTTGCTCCTTCACCGAGTTCCAAAGTCCATCCCTGGAGGTCCTCGAAATCAACCAGTGTCCTCAGATCTTCCTGGCGTTGGACCCAGGTCATTTCGTAAGGTTGTTGACCCACTTGTTGCCAGGGCTCGATTTCATTAATGGCCGGAATCCTCTTCGGCTTGGCATCAAGAGGACATCCTAAGATCAAGAAGACCAGCAGGCCAATGAATTGGCGCATGATAACTCCTTTTCAATGAATTAACGGCTTTAACATGTCTCGGGCGAGGAGAAAGCCGCGCTTGACCAGGTCCTCTGTCTTTTCAAAACTATGACGTTTCATGAGCTCCAGCACGGAGTTTGCCCGAGCGACGTCAAAGTCAGCCACGTCGAGGTGCGTCACACCGGCATAACGCCGTTGCGCTTTTCCCGCTGCAGTTGACCCTATCCGCCTCTACTTATATCATGCCGTCGGCATACGATAGCAGATACTGCAACACGAGTGGGATTCAAGCCCATTTCAACAGACTCGGAATGCACAGGTGGAATGAGACTGCTCCTACCCGAAGGAGAGTAACCATGTACCAGGATCTAGCCAGGCTTGAAGAATTTGCCTCACAAATCCATGAAGGTTCGCTTTCCCTCCTCGAGTCGCCCGGTGTTCGAATCGAGCACGAATTCCTCGTCCAGATGCTTCTGCGCAATGGGGCTAAAGGGGGTTCGGGGGCTTCGGTTGTCCGCTTCCCGCGCCAGATGGTTGAGGAATACATCAAGCTCTGTCCTCGCCTGTGTGTTTTGGCAGACCAGCAGGGTCAGCCTTTCTGCCTAACTGCCAACGGACCACAGATCTTCTGGTCTGTGCCCGGGATTTCTTACTACCGGCATGGGGAACACCGACCCTTCCGGTCTGCTGACATGGCGGAGATGGCTAGGTTGCTGGAGCAGTTGGATAAAGTCCAGGTCGTTTTCGGTATGTCCATGGAAGACATCCCTCCTCCTGCCCGTGATGTCATGGGGTTGAGGGTCATGGCTGAGAACTGTTCGAAACACATCCGTGTTCTCTGCTTTAGCCCCCAAGGTGCAGAGCTCCTGCCGAAGATGAGAACCGTCGTGGGAGATTACCCCTGGTTCAGTATCGGCTTTACTGCTCATGGCCCGTTACGATGGACAAACCTGGGCCTGGAAATTTTCAAATGTACTGCCGGAGCAGGAATCCCCGTCAGCGTCAACGGAGAGCCAATGGCGGGTGTCTCAGCCCCAGTCACCCTGGCCGGCGCCGCAGCAGTGGGCAATGCGGAAATCCTGGCAGGACTGATAATTAACCAACTTCTCGAGCCGGGAAGGCCCTGCATTTATAACCTGGGCTTGGCCCATGTCTTTGACATGAAGACCGCCCTTGCCGTGACTGGTGGACCCGAAAATGCTTTGCTGGCCCAGGCTTCGGCAGTAATGGGGAGGTTTTATGATTTGCCCTCGGCGTCCTGGGTCTCAACGGAATCGATGTGCCCCGACTCGCAAGCAGCCCTGGAAAAGATGTTTGGCTTTTACACGCACATGGCTGGCGGCGTGACCTGCATCTGGGGGGTCGGACAATTGGAATCCGAATTAACCATTTCTCCTGCACAGGCCGTGATCGACAATGAGATGATCTCTTATGCTTTGCGTTTCCTTCGGGGCATCGAAGTCGCTCCTGAAACGCTGGCGCTTGATGTCGTTCGGGAGGTTGGTGTCGCGGGGTCTTTTCTTGAAGTTGCTCACACCTTGGAGCACTTCAGGTCTGAGCTTTTCCAGCCATCGCTTCTCTTCCGTAATCGTCGTGGAATCTGGGAGAAAAAAGGAAACCTGCGTCTCGATCAGAAGGCAGAGGAAGTCGCAGATCAATTGATCGCCAAGCCGCGGAGAACTGGCCTGTCTGACGGCCAGGTTCAGGAATTAGACCACATGGTTTCAGAATTTCTGCTCGCCATTTCTTGATCATGCTCCGCCCAAGGACAGTCAAAGTCCTGAAGGAGACTCAAGATCAAGCTAAGGTAGAGGGACAGGCCTTCGTTGAGTTGACATGACACGCCTCCCTTCTCAAGGAGCCCAACCTCCTGCTGGCGTTTTGGCCTTGCCGGTGTTAACTTAGGTCTATCCTAGTGCTCAGGCTAGGATAGATCCCGGGTTTTGCATAGATGGATCGGGACATGCGACATTCATTTCGCACGACGGGCCCTGCTTGACAAGGGATACCTTGTGAGAACTTAGGAATCGAGAGAGTGGCTTTGGCCCATGGAGATTTCCGAGGGCAAAAGCAGACCAACAGGAGGGAGATATGAATCGAAGGAATTTCCTTAAACGCACTTCTGCTGCAGCGACTCTGAGCTGTTTTCCTGGAGTACTTTCTGCCATCGAACGGGAAAAGCCGCCCTCCGGGCTGGAACGGCGGGCCCTGGGCAGGACGGGGGAGAAGTTGTCGATGCTTGGATTTGGCGGGATTGTAGTGATGAATGCAACCACCGAGCAGGCAACAGAACGAGTTCGGGAAGCAATCGATCGAGGGATTAATTACTTCGATGTCGCACCTACTTATGGCAATGCCGAGGACATGCTGGGTCCCGCCTTAGAACCGTATAGGAAGAATGTATTTCTGGCCTGCAAAACCACGGAGCGAAGCAAATCTGGAGCTAGTACTGAACTCGGCCGTTCTCTAGCCAAAATGCGCACGGACCATTTCGACCTTTATCAGCTTCATGCCGTCACGACTCCGGAGGATGTGAAAAAGATTCTGGCTCCGGACGGGGCTCTGGAGGCCTTCAAGGAAGCCCGCCAGGCCGGAAAAATCCGGTTCATTGGCTTCTCGGCACATTCTGTGGAAGCGGCCCTGGCCTTGATGGAGAGCTTCAACTTCGACACTATTCTTTTCCCCATTAACTTTGCTACTTGGAATGCCGGCAACTTCGGTCCACAAGTTCTTGCCAAGGCACAAGAAAAGAAGATGGGGATCCTGGCTTTGAAAGCCATGGCCAAGTGTCCTTGGCCGCAGGGGGCCACAAAAACCCCTGCCAAGTGTTGGTATGAGCCTCTCTCAACTCCTGAGGAAGCTGCCTTGGGGTTACGTTTTACGCTTTCGCACCCGGTGACCGCTGCAATCCCACCCGGTGATGAGAATCTTTTCAAGATGGCCATGAGCTTGGCGGCAAAGTTCAAGCCACTGAGCTTGGAAGAGTCCGAGGCAATCAAACAAAAGGCCATGAAGACTGAGCCTATTTTCCGCTATCCCCACGTGGAGAAGGCCAGCTGAAGGCCTTCTGACAGAATTGACGGGATTTCAGATCTGGAACTGTTGTTTCCTTTGAAAGACGTCGTAGGTGCAAGTCAAACTGGGCGGGGCGACATTCTTTCCGGCGATAGTTTAGTTTCTTCCGGTGAGCAGATTATCCACGGTTTCCTCAAAGTAACTTAATTCTTCGTTTAAGGGCTGACTACTGGGTTGCAATGATACTCGAGGCGTCGGTGTGTCCATGGTCGTCGCCTCTGTCCGTGTACCGTAACTGAAGCGACCCCTCGGTAATCATGAAGAAGTTCAAGAAGGAGGGCGCATGAGAACGAGGACTTGGCTTATTTTGACAGCCGGTCTGGGATGCTTTTCCACAGTTCTATTTTTTCTGGTTTCTTGCGGCGTGAAGACACAGAACCTCGTCGTCGACGCTACGTCGTCGCACGTCGCCAATACATTCAGTCCCGTGCGCGCGTTTGGCGCCGGTATTGACCGAATACGGTCGGGTAACAGTGAGAAGCTGCTCAGTGAGCCTCTCCTCAAGCAAATCTTGTCGGCCGGCTGGCAATCTGTCAGCTATCGGCAAAACACGGAACTGCACGTCGAAGCATGGCATTGGAACCCCAAGGGCAGCTGGAGCGATCCCGCCGGGCAGGGCTATTTTACAGGCAATGCGGCGCCAGGGGAGATGATTCGCCACTCTTACGCTTACCCCTTGCCCCACCGGGGTTTCAGCAGAGGTGATGGGAACGGCTATTCGCGCCTCACGGACGGAAATTCCGGCACTTACTGGAAAAGCAATCCTTATCTGACCCGTGCCTTTACCGGTGAGGAGGATTCTCTTCACCCTCAATGGATCGTGATCGACATGGGTAGCATGAAGGAGATCAATGCCATCCGGATTGCTTGGACCTCTCCTTACGCGCAAAAATACCGCATTCAGTTTTGGACGGGGAAGAGGGATCCTCTCGAGTCTGAGGTCAATGGTGTCTGGCAGACTTTTCCACAGGGCTCCGTTGCGGATGGTCGTGGCGGCACCGTCACTATGCGTCTCGCTTCCTGGATGATCCCGGTCAGATACCTGCGCATCTGGATGACTGCCTCCTCCAACACCTGCGACACCCACGGGACAGCCGACGCCCGCAATTGCGTGGGGTATGCTATCTCTGAGCTGTATGTCGGGACTCTCTCGACTGATGGCACATTCACCGACTTCCTTCAGCATCTCCCCAACCGTCAGCAGTCTGTGACCTACTGCTCTTCCGTGGACCCATGGCATTCGGCGTCTGATCTGGATGAGAGCAAGGGCGATCATGTGGGTCTGGATTTCTTCTACACCTGCGGTGTCACGCGGGGCCTTCCAGCCATGCTTGGAGTGGCGATGCTGTATTCCACTCCAGACGATGCCGCCGCTGAGATCGCCTACCTGGAGAAACGGCAGTACCCCATCTCCTGCGTCGAGCTGGGTGAAGAGCCGGATGGCCAGTTCATGCTTCCCGAAGACTATGGCGCACTTTACCTCCAGTTCGCCGCGGCAATTCACAAAGTCGATCCGCAGCTGAAGCTGGGGGGACCAGCCTTTGAAGGGGTCAATGAGGACGTACAGGCTTGGCCGGATGCGGAAGGCAGGGTCTCCTGGCTGGGTCGTTTCCTCGATTACCTCAAGGATCACGGTCGTCTTAATGATCTGGCATTTTTCTCCTTTGAGCACTACCCTTATGAGCCCTGCGCGTTTTCCTGGAAAGATCTCTACCAGGAACCGCAATTGATCGGTCATATTATGGAAGTATGGAAGGAAGACGGCCTCCCGCCGGACCTCCCCAAGTTTGTTACAGAAGTTAACCTGTCCTGGCAGACGAGTGAGAACTTTGTCGATATCATGAGTGGTCTTTGGTACGCAGATTACATGGGTGCTTTCTTCACAGCCGGCGGGAGCGGCAGTTTTTTCTTCAACTATATGCCGTCACTTTTGCGCTGCGACTGCAATGACTCCTGGGGCTCATTCGGATTGTTCCGGGTGGACCGTGATTTCGAGGTGAAGGGTCATTACGCTATGTACTTTGCTTCACAGCTCCTCGCCCGCGAGTGGGTCCAACCCGTGGATGAGCCTCACCGGCTTTTCCGGGTGGCGAGCGATGTCCTTGATTCTTCTGGGAACCTGCTGGTTACGGCTTACGCCCTTGAACGCCCGGACGGTCAATGGTCCCTGCTCACGGTGAACAAGGATCACGAGATAGCTCACATGGTGAAGATCGCTTTCCGAGATTCGGAGACAGGGAAACAGCGGTTCTTCGCCGGGCAGGTAGAACGAGTCTCGTTTGGCGCCAGTGAGTACCAATGGCACGCCAACGGCGCGAACGGTTATGCGGATCCGGACGGGCCTCCTGCCAAGTCCAAGGTGGATGGAAAGGCCAAGACCCTGTACCGGCTCCCCAAGGCTTCGATCACGGTGCTGCGCGGAAGGATCAGCGACGAATAGTCCAGCTCAAGTCTTCGTCCAGGCTAGCTAAGAAGACATAGGTCGCAGGACTGGCAAGCGGTACTGCCGAGTCTTTTGAGTCATTCCGGCAAATTGTCACAACACTCGGCAACGTAGTTGCCTTCAATAGAAGGAGACAGCGTGAAGTTAATATTTGTCCTACTGTTGGCATTGATTTTGGTAGCCGACTTTGAAATAGGCGACATCGAGAACGGTGACTTGTCCGCTGAGCGGATGCGCTGCGAATACCTCACTGATCCACTCGGCATAGATGTCGTCATGCCGCGGTTAAGCTGGATCGTGGTCTCCGCCCGGCCAGAGGCCCGGGACGAATCTCAGAGCGCCTATCGCATCCTCGTCGCTTCCAGCCTGGAGCAGCTTCAGAAGAACAATGGCGACGTATGGGATTCGGGAAAAGTGAACTCGGATCGATCTACCTTTGTGGTTTACGGCGGCCCACCACTCAGCACTGGCGCAAAGTATTTTTGGAAGGTCCGGATCTGGGACCAACAAGGTCGTCCAGGCCAATGGAGCACTACAGCCACATGGTCGATGGGACTGCTTCTCGCTTCTGACTGGCATGGCCGCTGGATTGGAGAAGGAAAACGCGGAAATCGTCAATCCGCTGACGTTGCTGGCAGCGAGCTGCTCCCCAGCCCTTGGCTGCGCAAAACAGTTACGCTGAATGAGCGGCCCACCAGCGCTATGGCCTATGTCAACGCTCTGGGCTATTTCGAGTTGTACATCAACGGAAAGAAAGTGGAACACGATGTATTAAGTCCCGCAGTCAGTGACTATTCTAAACGCAACTATTACATGACCTATGATGTTGCCAACTACCTGGCAGCGGGGAAGAACTGCATTGCCATATGGCTGGGGCGGGGTTGGTACGTTCGCGGGAATCCGGGTGTGATCCATGATGGTCCATTAGTCAGGGCCCAGATCGATATATCGATGCCGGACGGAAAGGCAGCCCAAATTGTGACCGATGAGAGTTGGAAAGTTCGCGAAAGCCCGATCACTCCAATTGGGAGCGGAATACCGTTTGGAGACTATGGCGGAGAGCGCTACGATTCGAGGAAAGAGCTTGCCGGCTGGAACGTCGTTAAACTGGATGATTCGGATTGGGAGTCTGCAGCCTTCTTCAATCCTTCACCCGCGTTGACTGCAGCGCAAATGGTTGAACCCAACCGGATCCTGGAAACCATCAAGCCCGTCAGTGTGCGAAAGTTCATCACGGGCGGTTACCTGATCGACATGGGCCGGAACTTCACCGGCTGGCTGGAGTTTCGCATGCCCGGTGGCCTCACGGCAGGGACTGGGATCAAGCTGGAGTATGCCGACACGCTGCGCTCTCCCAACGAACTCCAAACTTACAATCAGAGGGACGAAGTGGTGGCTCGCGGTGGCGTGGGGCAGATCTTTCGCTCCCGCTTCAACTATCACGGTTTCCGGTATGTTCTGGTGACGGGGTTGGACCACGCTCCACCATTAAAGAATGTGGCCGGGTATTTGATTGACACCGCTTTTGACCAGGCCGGCGAGTTTGCATCTTCGAACCGCCTTTTAAACCGAATTTACGAACTGGTGACTCGCACCTATCGGGCCTTGACGCTGGGTGGATATGTGGTCGATTGTCCCACTCGCGAGCGGCTTGGCTATGGCGGCGATGCGGGAACTTCGCTGGAGACCGGCATGTTCAATTTCAGTTCTGGCGGACTCTACAACAAATGGCTCGCCAACTGGCGGGACGCACAAGCGGCTACGGGAGACTTGCCATACACGGCGCCGCACTTTCAGGATAAGGGAGGTGGGGGGCCAATGTGGGGCGGCTTCGTTGTCACACTTCCCTGGCAGCTCTACCTGCAATACGGGGATCAGCGAGTTTTGGAGACAAACTACCCGATGATCCAGAAATGGCTGGGCTATCTGGACTCGGAAACAGTGGATCACCTTCTTGTAACCCACAAGAGCTACGCCATGACTTTCCCGGAGTGGAACTTTTTGGGGGATTGGGTTCAACCGAGGCCCAAGGGAGGGAAAGATCAGGGTCAACAAGCCCTTTTTATGGTCAAGGATGAGGGAGGCACGCGGTTTATCATCAATCTGCATCGTCTCTACACGGTCCAGCTTGCCGCCAAGATTGCCCGTATCTTGGGAAAAGATGACGATGCATTGAAGTACGATGCCACTGCGGCAACGCTGGGTCGCGTACTCCATGAAAAATTCTTCGTTGCCGACAAAGACATTTATGTCGATGGCGAACAAGCGCAGCTTGCCTTTCCGCTCCTCGTGAATGTGGTTCCTCCTGAGCTGCGCGCGAAAGTGGCGAAAAACCTGGAGCAGACGATTCTGGTTCATGACGCCGGACACTTCAATTCCGGCATGCATGGCACCTACTTTCTCTTGAAGTACCTAATGGAATCTGGCCGCAACGATTTAATTTATGAGATGGCCAACAAGACGGACTTCCCCAGTTGGGGGTACATGCTCGAAAACGGGGCGACGACCAGTTGGGAGGCATGGGATGGGAGCGATTCCCATATTCACGACACTTTCATCTCGATCGGGTCCTGGTTCATCCAAGGCATCGGTGGAATTCGCCCCGACGAAAAATCGCCCGGATTCCGGCATTTCTTCATCCAACCGGGAATCGGCGGAGATTTGACCTTTGCGCGCACCAGCTTTCAATCTCCCTATGGAAAGATTGTCAGCAATTGGCGAATCGAAAAGGGCGGGCTCGTCCTGAACATTGCCGTTCCTGTCGGGACGACCGCGACTGTGCAAATTCCCTCGGGTTCGCCCGGCGCGATTACCGAAAGTGGACGCCGCGCCGAAGATTCTCTGGGCGTACGTTTGCTCAGCGAGGAGAACGGCAAGGCGGTCTATCTGGTGAAGTCTGGGAAGTATGTCTTTGAATCTCCAATGCCTAATCCGATCAAACGATGATGGCCAGATAAATCTTGCGGACAGCCGCGATAATGTCGGCCACGTCCTGATCGATGAATTTCGGGCCCGTGGGATCCTCTGATTCTGACAAGGAGAGTTTATATGGAGGGATGTGGGAATCTTACTTTGTCACGACGTCAGTTTGTTTCCGCTTCCACAATGGGAGCCCTTTCATTTCACTACTTCCCTGGCCCGCTTTTTGGAGCCCAAGCACCAAGTAACAAGTTGAATCTGGCCGGCATAGGTGTTGGAGGAATGGGATCCACCAATCTGGAGGCCTGCGAGAGCGAGAACATTGTGGCGCTATGTGACGTTGACAGCGAATACGGCGCCAAAACCTTCAAGCGTTATCCGAAAGCCGGAGTTTACAAGGACTACCGCCTCATGCTGGAAAAGCAGAAGGATATTGATGCAGTGATCATCGCTACCCCTGACCACACTCACGCCGTGATCACGATGGCAGCCATGGAGGCAGGCAAACACGTCTATTGCCAGAAGCCACTGACTCACACCGTGTATGAAGCCAGAAAAATCACCGAAGCCGCACGGCGTTTCAAGGTTCAGACACAGATGGGCAATCAGGGGCACTCGTTCGAACACATCCGCTTGCTGAAAGAGTGGCTGGCTGACGGCGCCATTGGCGAGGTCCGGGAAGTCCATGCCTGGACTGACCGTCCTGTGGGAGGCGATCCCTGGTCGAATTTTGCCGTACAAGCCAAACCCAAAGACACGCCCCCCGTTCCCGACAGCCTGGATTGGGACCTCTGGCTGGGACCCGCTCCCTACCGGCCCTACCATCCGGATTATCATCCGCTGAAATGGAGAGCCTGGATCGATTTCGGAACTGGAGCCATGGGCGACATGGGATGCCACATCCTGGATCCAGCTTTTTGGGCCCTTGAGCTGGGTGCCCCGGAACTCATCGAGGCCACCTCCACACACTGGGAGCCGGAAGTGAGTTCACAGACTTTCCCAAGGGCCTCCATTGTCCGCTTCAAATTTCCGGCTCGGGGGAGCAGACCG
>DATKMG010000168.1:0-3216 GCA_035541995.1 Terriglobia bacterium | reverse complement strand
GCCGAGCGCTGGGGACTGGAACTAAGCCGCTATGTGCACTTGAATCCCATCCGGACGGGCCGGCAGGGTCTGGACAAGAAGCGACGGGGAGGCTGGCGGCGGGGAGTGGGCCGGGCGGTGAAGGGGCAGGCCGTGGCGGGTCGGAAGGAGCAATTGCGGGCCTACCGGTGGAGTTCCTACCCGGCCTATGCGGGATTGGCCGACCGTCCGGAATGGTTGAGCTGTGACCGGGTGCTGGGACTGATGGGGGGGCCGAAGAGGGAGCGGCGGAAGGCGTATCAGTGCTATGTCGAAGAGGGCGCCCAAGAAGGAATGGAAACTTCTCCCTGGGAGCAGCTAAAAGGTCACGTGGTACTGGGAGAGGAATCGTTCGTCAATCAACTCCAGGATTTCTTAAAGGGGGATGAGCGGGAACAAGCGGGATTGAGGCAGTTGCGGTCCAGGCCGAGCTGGGAGGAGGCGGTGCGGGTGGTCGAGCAGTTGAAGGGGGAGAAATGGGAAGCCTTCCGGGACAGGCGGCAAGACTGGGGGCGGGATGTAGCGTTATGGCTAGGCCAGCAGGTGTGTGGGATGAAGCTCAAGGAGTTGTCCGAGGCGGTGGGATTGGGTCATTACGGCAGCGTGGCGACGGCCCTGACGTATCTGAAACAACGCAGTCTCCACGACCGGAAACTCGCTCGCCTAATGCCTCAAGCCAAAAATCGATTAACAAATGATCGGATGTGACCCTAATTACTCCCCCTAATTACTCCTGGTGAATCGGTGCCTACGGCAGAGCTGAGACGGCCATCGGCCAAATCGTGGAACTCCACGCGCATTGCATAGACACACCTTTGATGTTCCCTTACTCACTGGAAATATCAATCGCGCGGGAAGAATCTACACGCAGTAGCAACCAATATGGGGGCCGGTAAATTCACACCTGACCTATCTCTCTCGGTTACCGAAGCCTGGATCTTCAGATTGCGGTCCGACCCCCAGCCACTCCTGACTCTATGGCGCCACCGGATGCTGGCGAGTTCCTGTTGACTGAACGGAGTCCGAATAGAACATCTGACCTGTGGTGTCTAAGATCACAAACTGCCCCGTGCCCGTAAAACTCTCTTGATCGTCGCTCACCTTTATGAGCTGCCTGAAACCCACTCTGCCGTCGGGCTGTAGTGTCTCGTCAAAAGAAAAACCAAGATCTGAGACGACAAACTTGCCGCCCCCCAGATATTGCCAGACACCTTGCTGGGGAAGCGTGGAGAAGGGCGGCACAAACGAAGCATCGGCTGAATGTATGACCGTTCCTTCGGTATCAGAGCGGCCAGGGATGATAGTGAGAGTGGTTTTGTTCACCGAGCCGTCGCTGAAGGTAATGATCAGATCCCACGTCCCGAGAAGCGCCCTTTTCTTGTCCATGTTATTGGACTGGCTCGCCTGTTTGCGATCTTCTACAGACCCGAGACTTGGACGTTCATCCGTGGTGGGTTCGACCCCTTGCGCTCTCACCCCTGACGCGAGCCGCTCCATAGCGCGTCTCTTCGCATCAGAAATCCCGCTTGTTTGAGCACTTGCGACCAAAGTCGAGCAAATCAACAGCACGACAACGAGAAGCGCTGGACTTGAGGTCCGTGATTTCATATCCAATCTCCTTTGTTTACGCATCGAAAGTAAGCGCATATCAGTAACTCTGCCAGTCGCACCTTCATGCCGGGCATTGATGCGGCAGCCTAGTGTCTGTCGCTTTACTGTATTACGCGAAAAACCTGACCATTCGGGGTCACAATATCTTTCAGGACCTGCTGGTTTCGCAGAGTATTGCCACGGACACGTGCCGGTTCTCCCCCTTTTTGGGCTGCCTCTTTCTTTGATCCGTATTCTTTCGTACCTCTTCTCTGTAAGGCGAAATGCCTGCCTAACGGAGGTTGCAGACCACGGGCATGCCGCAATCCCACCTGAAACTGGATTCGCTACAAGAAACTCAGGGAGGTAAACTCTCCATGGTGTTGCAGGATGGGATGATGTAGAATCACATGAGTGAGTTTTCTTGCGAAAAGACTTCATCCTGGAAGAATGGATCGATCCATACTCCAAATTGCAAATAACGCGCCGAGTTGAGTAATGTGAAGCGTGCAACCCACCCCGGCGTTCAAATTCGCTTGTAGTCGAATAGGATTAAAGCTTGCCTGAACGGACCCAGGAAATAACGGAATTATTGATCAACCTGAGTAAAGGTGACCAACAGGCCGCATCGAAACTCATTCCCATCGTTTACGGGGAGCTTCGCCGCCTGGCCCGCCATTACATGCGGCAAGAACGGCAGGATCACACCCTACAAACAACGGCACTGGTTCATGAGGCCTATTTGCGGCTGATCGAACAACGTCAGACCAACTGGCAAAACCGCGCTCACTTCTTCGGCATTGCCGCTCAGTTGATGAGGCGTATCCTGCTGGACCACGCCCGCGCCAGTCATGCAGGCAAGCGTGGTGGAGGGGAGGAGCGACTCCCCCTGGAAGAGGGGCTGGTGTTTTCAACGGAAAAGTCGGTGGAGCTGATTGCCCTGGACCAGGCCCTGGATCGGCTGGCTGAACTATCGCCGCGGCAGAGTCGAATTGTGGAGCTGCGGTTTTTCGGTGGACTATCGGTGGAAGAGACTGCGGAAGTGATGGGGATTGCCCCAAAGACAGTGAAACGCGATTGGAGCGTTGCCCGGGCCTGGCTGCATCGGGAAGTCAGACAATCGGGTTAGATGGTGGGACTCAATGTCATGACTCCTCACTTGCAGCAGGTAAGCTAGCCTCTGCCAGGAGACAGCGCTCATAAAGTCAAATCGCAGCGGAGGTGGAACGATGGCAGTGTGACCCCCCAGTTCTGGGCCAATCTCCGCCGTTCAAACAATCACCAATGCGGTAATCCCTCTGGTGCTATAATTCGCAAGGCAGCAAACCAGGAGAGGGAGCTTATGGCCCGCACGATCCTGCCTCCAACGGCAGACCCCGTCATCGAAGCCTACAAGAAAGACATAGACCGAACGCTGCTTCGTGAAAACCTCAAGCTTTCCATCCAGCAGCGTTTTGAGAACTTGATGCAATTGCAGCGATTCGCCCAGGAATTGCGGAGTGCGGGTCAGTTGAAAAAGAAGAAGCCATGACTGACTTTGACAAACTGATTCCTTTGTTGGTCATGGGGGAGGTTCATTTTATTCTGGTGGGCGGCGCGGCTGCAACG